>NZ_JBFAXI010000036.1:0-85497 GCF_040680735.1 Streptomyces sp. NPDC051987
CTGACCCCTCAATGAAGATCAGGATGATCAGACGATCGCGAGGTGGGTCACCGTTGATCCGCCGTTCAGCGGTCAGTTTTCACCCGTCGCCGACAAGCAATGACATGCATGACAGACTCCTCTCCCGTCGCCTTGGCGGATCTTCAGGTGACGCGTTCCGAGCCCGACATTGACCCACGACTGCTGCGGGCGTTCCTTGCTGTCGCGCGGGAAGGTCATTTCGGTCATGCCGCGGACAGCCTCATGATCGCTCAGTCGGCGTTGAGCAGGAAGGTGGCAGCTCGAACGCCTGCTGAGGCCGTGCGTCATTTTTGCGCCACGCACCCTGCGGTGCAGGTCTCAGCCGCGGGACTGGACGACGTCGAGATCGCCGCCGCACTGCGGGATGGTCGCATCGACGCGGCTCTCACCTGGGGCGGGCCCCCGTACGCCGATCATGCGCAGGTACTGCTCGAAGAGGCAGCGCCGTCCTGAGCCGGCACCACGCCTGGGCGGGAGCGCCGAGATGCCCTTGGCCGCCCGGGCCGAGGACCCGGCCCTCTTCCCGGTCCGAGAACGCGAACATTGCGTGCCCACGGCGCCCTCCGCCGTCCCGGACCTGGTCGCGGCCGGTCTGAGGGTGTCCGTCGTACCGGTATCCTCCGGCTTCGCCGGCTACATGGATGTGGCCTTCGTACCGCTGCCCGGTCGGCACCACCGGATGAGCGTCGTGTGGCACGACGCTGCCAGCTTCCCCGTTGCGGAGGCTTTCGTCGCTATCCTGCCGGTTCGCGGCGGCAGGACTGAGCGCCGCACACCCCGGCATCTGGAGACCGCCCGCAGCCTTTCAGCCACGCTGACGAGATCCCGGATTCGCGTCGCCGCGGAACATCGCGCACCGTGGCCATGGCAGGGCGGCGGCGGGCCCGCGCGGGTTGTGGAATGAATCTGGAATTCTTCCTCATTTTCCGCGTGAATTCTTGATTATCTCTGGAAAGACGGCCTCCCGGCGCGTTCTGGACTTCCCATTGAAAAAGGGAACCCTGGCCCTCCGGCATTCCCGTGATAGCTTCCGATTAATTCCGAGGAGCCGGGGAGGAACAATGGTCCATGGAGGCGTGGAAGAGGACCCGCTGAGCGGGATCATCGGGTGTGAGCCTGAGATTTCGCGTGTCTTGCAAGGCCTTTTCCCGGAGCGGGCCGAAGAGGCGGGTGCCCTTCTCCTCGTGGGTGCGCCCGGCACCGGCAAGACCACCCTGCTGCGCGCCGCGACGGCGGAAGCGGGGCGCCGCGGGAGCAGTGTTCTCAGCTGCGCCGGCAGCCGGACAGAGCGCACGCTGGAATACGGCGCTCTGCACCAGTTGCTGAGGCCCACCATGGATCACCTCCACCGGCTGCCGGCTCCGCAGCGCGCGGCCCTCGGCCGGGCCCTCGGCATGCAGCACGCGCCTGCCCGTGCCGGCAGCACGGAAGGCGATGGCGACCGACTGCTCGTCGGACTCGCGTCCCTGAACCTGCTCCTGGCTTCGGCGAGCCACCGCCCTGTCACGCTCGTCATGGACGACGTGCAGTGGCTCGACGACTCCTCCCTGGAGACCGTGCTGTTCGTTGCGCGACGCATAGCCGGCGAACCGGTGGGCCTGCTGGCCGCGGTACGCGGCGACAGTGCGTCCCCGCCCAAGTGGTCCGCTTTCGAGCCGGTGCCGGTCGGGCCCCTGTCGGGCGAAGCGGCTGGGCGCTTGCTGGACGCGCAGCCCGTGGTCCCGCGGGGCAGGGTGCGCCGGCAGGTACTGCGGCTGGCGGCGGGTAATCCGTTGGCCCTGGTGGAGCTGGCGCGGGAGGCCGCGGAGCGGGGCTCTTCGAGGTGGGACGCAGCAGTGGGGGCGGGATTTTCGCTGCCGGCCCGGTTGGAGAATGCCTTCGCGGAACGGTTGGACGGATTGCCGGAGGCAACACGCCGGGTGCTCTTGTTCGCGGCGGCGGCGGACGGGCCGGACATGAGGGCGGCCTTGTCGGCGGCAGCTTCGGTGCCCGGCGGGGGCGCAGAGGCCTGGGCGGCCGCGGAGGACGCGGGACTGGTGCGTCTGGTGAGCGGGAGGGTCGAGTTCCGGCATCCGCTGATGCGGTCCGTGGTGTACGGGACGGCGTCGTTCGCGGAGCGTCGTGAGGTTCATCTGCGGTTGGCCGACGGGCTGGCGGGAGACCCCGACCGGCGGGCGTGGCATCTGGCCGCGGCGTCCCTGGCTCCGGACGAGTCGGTCGCGGGCGCGCTGGTGGAGACGGCGGGGCGGGCACGCAGGCGTGGGGGCTATCGCGTGGCGGCCGCGGCGTTGGAGCGCGCGGCGCAGTTGAGCCAACCGGGATGGTCGCGGGCGCGGCGGTTGCTGGACGCGTGTGATCTCGCTGCGCACGCCGGTGAGCCGTGGTGGGTCGAGGCGCTGGCCGGCGAGGTGGCCTCGGCGACCGACGACACCGGGATGCTGGCCGAGGCGGCGTTGCGCAGAGGGTGGGCGCTGGTGGCGAGAGGCCGGCAGAAGGCCGCGCTCTCGCATCTGCTGCCGCTGGCCGCCGACATGACGGATGCCTCGCCGGTGACGGCGCTGGACGCGGTCAGTCACAGCGCGGTGGTGCTGTACTGCAGCGGTGACGAGGCTTTCCGCCGACAGGCGCTGGGGTTGCTGACACGTATCCCGGGCGATGTGGGCAGCGTGTACGAACAGGTGTGGGCACGTGCCTGCTGTGATCCCTTCGGTGACCGTCGCGGTGTGCTGGCGGCGCTGAGACACGCCGCGGCCGAGGCGGACGGCGTGCCGGGACGGTTGAGCGTGCTGGGAAGCGCGGCGTGGATCCTGGACGAGACAGCGTTGGGGGTGCGGCTGCTGAGTGCGGTGATGGAGCGTCTCCGGACGGCGCCGGCCCCGGGCTCCAACGCCATGGTGGGGCAGGCGCTGGCGTTGGCGCAGTTCGATGCCGGTGCGTGGGACGCTGCGTGGGAGTCCGCCGAGGACGCGCGGCGGGTGGCGGAGGAGAACGGACTGGAGGCGGCTGCGTGGGTGGCCGTGTACGTGAACGCGATGGTGCTGGCGTTGCGCGGAGCGGATGCCCGGGAGCTGATGGCGCGGGCCGTGCAGGGGCTGGACGTGTCGGAGAGCCGAGCGCTGGGCGTGCGTATGGCCTTGGTGCGTGCGGCGGTGGCAGCCGCCGAGGGTGATCACGCGGTGGAGTTCGAGTCGCTGCGCGGGTTGTTCACGGCGGGGCCCGATCCGCGGCCGGTGCACTACCACTGCTCCCTGTACGGCGTGGGGGACCTGGCCGCCGCTGCCGTCCGGGTGGGGCGGCCGGAGGAGGCGGTCGCGGTGGTGGACGCGGTCGAGCGGTGGGTGGCCGAGGGCATGTCGCCCCGCCTGCGGCTGATCGTGGGACGGGCTCGGGCGTTGCTGTGCGAGGGGGAGGAAGCGGAAGGGCTGTTCCGTGCGGTCGTGGGGGATCCGGTGGGAGAGCAGTGGCCGTTCGAGCGGGCGGTGGTGTCGCTGGAGTTCGGCGAGTGGCTGCGCCGTAGGCGTCGGATGAGCGAGGCGCGGGCCGAACTCGCGCGGGCCTTGACGGTGTTCGAACGGTTGAAAGCGCAGCCGTGGGTGGAGCGGACGGCGGGAGAGCTGCGGGCCTGTGGGGTGCCCGTGCGGGACGTGGAGGGGAACCAGGGTTCGGTGGAGCGTCTGACTCCGCAGCAGTTGCAGATCGCGCGGTTGGCGGCGGCGGGGCTCACCAATCGGCAGATCGGCGAACGGTTGATGCTGTCCGCCCGTACCGTGGGCTTTCACCTGTACCAGGCGTTCCCCAAGCTGGGGGTCAGCAGCCGGACCCAGCTCCACGGCGCGCTCAGCCGCGCCGGGAAGCCGCAGGAGCGGACTCCGGAACACGCGTCCAACACCGGGACCATGCCGGTGAGGCGCCCCGTCGCCGAGCCCGGCGAGACGTCGTCGCGGTTGGTGAGTCGGCGGTAGCCGCAAACATACGCGGATTTCCGGCCGCGGGTGCGGGAGGCGGCACGGACCTGGGACCTGAAGCGATCACCGCGCGAGCCGCGGAGATGGACGGTCCCGGGCCACATGACCGACGACTTCCGTCCGAGCCGGTAAGTCAAACAACGGATCACCCCGGACGGCGCGAAAGGAAGGATCGGGCCCCGAGGGCGTCCCGCAACCCACGTCGAGCCTCCGTCAGGTGACACGTCGTCACCCGGCAGTCGTGGTCCGACCGTCTGCCACGGCCGATGGGCTCGCCCGGAAAGGGATCAGACGTCATCATGACCATCATCACGAGCCCACTCGCCGAGCAGGACCGCGACGACACCGGTGCCGTGCTGCAGAGCACCCTGGTGGATCTGCTGGACCTGTCCCTGCTGGCCAAGCAGGCGCACTGGAACGTCTACGGCCCTCGCTTCCGGGCCGTACACCAGCAGCTCGACGAAGTGGTGACCACGGCCCGGGACTACGCCGACCAGGTAGCCGAGAGGGCGGCCGCACTCGGAATCAGCCCGGACGGCCGTGCCGGCACCGTCGCGGACAGCAGCGGGCTGCCCGCCTTCCAGGCCGGCTGGATCGCCGACCGGAAGGTGGTGGAGGACATCGTGCAGGTGTTCTCGACCCTCATCGGCCGGATGCGCACCCGCATCGAGGAGGCCGGACGGTCGGACGCCGTGACCCAGGACCTGCTCATCTCCTTGACGGCCGCGCTGGAGAAGCAGAGCTGGATGTTCCAGGCGGAGAACCGCGCCTGACGCACGACGGCCAGGCTGCCATACCCTCGATGAATCAGGAGACCACACCGATGGAAACCGACCAGCAGATCCTGCACCGGATCACAGAGATGGCGGACGAGGAACGCAGACTACGGGACGCTCTCACCATGGGCGGCGCGGACCACGCCGCGGATCGAGCCCGACTCGGTGCGCTCGAACGGGAGTTGGATCAGTGCTGGGACCTACTGCGGCAGCGGCGGGCCAGGGCCGAGTTCGGGGAAGACCCCGACGAGGCCCGTGTGCGGCCGCAGTCCCAGGTGGAGAACTACCGGTCCTGACTGGCGAAAAGCGCGACAACGCCTCTGACGTGCGCGGTTGTCCAGTATGCCGACAGCGACCGAAGAGTTTTCGGTCGCTGTCGGCGATGTGAGGCGGCGGCCCTGGGACTGCCGCCAGGAGGGCGCCACGCGCCGGAACGGCGAGCGGCACGGTCTCTCAGTCCACCCAGGAGGCGAACAGCGTGTTGAGCCCCTCCGCCATGGTCGGATGCGCGATCATCCCGTCCCGCAGGCGAGTGAACGGCATCTGGGCCCACATGGCCGTCTGCACCACGGACAGCACTTCCGCCGATTCCGGGCCGAGCAGAGCCACACCCAGGATCTGCTCGCTGTCCCGGTCGACGACTGCCTTCCACAGACCCCGCGTGTCCCGCAGTGTGCGTGCCCGCGGGATGGCCTTGACCGGCAGCTTCGCGACCCTGATGGAACGGCCCGTGGCGCGGGCCTGCTCCTCGGTGAGACCGACGCGGGCGAGTTCCGGATCGGTGAACAGGTTCCAGGGCACCAGCCGGCCGGCCGTACTGCGCCTACCGCCGTTGATGTTGGCCTTGACGATGCGGTAGTCGTCCAGCGACACGTGGGTGAACTGCGGGCTGCCGGCCACGTCGCCCACCGCCCAGGTGTGCGGGGCGTCGGTCGCCAGCCTGTCGTCCACCCGTACGAACCCGCGGTCGTCGGTCCGCACCCCCGCCGCCTCCAGGTCGAGGTCGCGCGTGACTGGGTCCCGGCCGGTCGCCGCGAGGACGTCGTCGGCGGTCAGGGCCCGCCCGTCCCCCAGCAACAGCCGCACCGTCTGCCGCTCTCGGACCACTTCCTTCACCGTCACGTCAGTGATCAGTTCGACGCCGTCCTCCCTGAGGTATGCCGCAAGGGCCGTGGCGATGTCCCGGTCCTCGCTCCGCAGCAGGTGGGGGCCGCGTTCGAGGACCGTCACCCGACTGCCGAACGCAGCGAACATGTGAGCGAACTCCAGGCCGACATAGCCACCACCGAGGACCACGAGCCTGTCCGGGATGCGGCGCAGGTCCATGAGGCTCTCGCTGGTCAGCGGTTCCGCCTCGGCAAGCCCGGGAATCGCCGCGATGTGCGGCTTCGTCCCCGTGTTGATCACCACGTCGGTACCGCGTACGACACGGCGGCCTCCGTCGTTGAGGTCGATCTCCACCGTCCGCTCCGCCACGAAACGTGCCGTGCCCAGGACGAAGTCCATGCCGCTGTCCAGGAACTGCCGGTGGTTGAGCTCGACCATGTCGGATACGACACCCTCCTTGTGCGCGCGCAGCAGCTCCAGGTCCACCTGCGGCGTTCCCAGGCGGAGCCCCAGCGACTCGGCCCTGCCGGCCCTGCGGGCGAGCCGGGCACTGGTCACCAGCGTCTTCGTGGGGATACAGGCGACATTGATGCAGGTGCCGCCGATCATGCCCCGTTCCACCATGACCACCCTGCCGCCGGCCCGCGCGGTGTCCATGGCCAGCGTCTTGCCGGCCTTGCCGCCACCCACCACCAGCAGGTCCGCATCCTCCACGATGTGATCCGTAACGCTCATTCCCTCTGCGTCCTCCTCGGCCGTGAACCAGTGGTGGGGTGGGACAGTCGGCGTCTGGCGCACCGGTCCCCCGGTCAAGGTTCGCCGTTCTCACGGGCAGCCCCATCAGTCGAATGACCAGCCGCCTCGCGGCGCGATGCAAGAAACATTTCTTTCCTGGCCGTGACGGTGTGCGGAACGACGAACACCGAAGGCCGAGCGACATGTGCGCCGCCGCCCGGGACACAGGCGGCGGGGTCGTCACGGGTGTTCCGGCCGCCCCGACGGTGCGAGGTCGGGTGTCGTTTACCGCGGTGAGTCAACCGACTGATGCCCGTCGAGCGGCCCGGACCTACCTTTTCGGCGTGGCTGCCGGACGGAGCACAACGTCGGTGGAGGGGTACGGCGGTGCGCAGCGCGCGGCGGACCCGCTGCCGGATCGCCGTCCGGACGGCGAAAGGAGGACACCTCGATGCCCGTGACACCGCGCCGACACACCGGCGGAGAACCGAAGCCGGTACAAGGGATACGTTTCACGCTGCTGGGGCCGGTGCGGGCCTGGCGGGGCGAGGCGGAACTCCCGCTCGGCCCGCGCCAGCAACGCCTGATCCTGGCCGCGCTACTGGCGGCCGCAGGACGGCCCGTCCCGCTGACGGAACTCATCGGCCTGCTGTGGGACGGTGATCCACCGGCCAGCGCGGTGAACGCGGTCCACCGGTGTGTCGGTTCACTGCGGCGGCTTCTCGAACCGGGCCTGCCGACCAGGTCGTCGGGCCGGTGGCTGGTCGGGCAGGCAGGGAGCTACCTGCTGCGTGTGGACGCGGACGGTCTGGACCTGCTGAGGTTCCGCGACCTCGTCCGGCAGGCCCGCGCCACGGCCGCCACGGGCGACCTCCCGGCGGCCGTCGACACGTACCTGGAGGCGCTGGGCCTGTGGCAGGGCCACTGCGCGGAGGATCTGGGCGCCGTCGCCGCGGTGCACCCGGCCTTCGCCATGGTGGAACACGAATACGCTCCGGTCGTGTGTGAGGCGGCCACCGCGGCCCTGGGCTGCGGCCGGGCCGGCTCCGTCCTGCTGCCCGTGCGACAGGCAGCCGACCGCTGCCCGCTCGACGAAGCGCTCCAGGCGTCCTTGCTGCTCGTGCTGGCCGCGGACGGCAAGCAGGCGGAAGCGATCCTGCTGTACCAGAGCATCAGGACCCGGTTGTCGGACGAGCTCGGGGTCGATCCCGGGGCGGAGCTGCGGGCCGCTCACCAGAGCGTGCTGCGTGGCAGCCCAGCGGAGCCCCGGGTACCGGCGTCCGTCGGATCCACGGCACCGCCCGCGGCACCCCTCCCGCGATCCGGGACGCCGTGGATCGAGCCGGCCCAGCTACCGCCGGATCTGCTCTCCTTCTCCGGGCGCGTACGAGCCCTCGACCAGGCGCTGGACACCGCGCACCGGGTTGGCGACGGTCTGCGTGTGCTGGCCGTCGACGGCATTCCCGGGGTCGGCAAGACCGCGCTGGCGGTCCACTTCGCCCACCGCGTGGCAGCAGACTTCCCCGACGGGCAGCTCTACACGGATCTGGGCGGCTTCGCGGCACACGGTGCCCCCGCCGATGCGGGTGAGGTGCTGCACGGATTCCTGGAAGCCCTGGGCGTGGACCGGCACCGTATCCCCGCCTCGGTGCAGGCCAGGTCGGCTCTCTTCCGCAGCGTCCTGTCCGGGCGGCGCGTGCTCGTGGTGCTCGACAACGCGTTTGACGCGGACCAGGTACGGCCGCTGCTGCCCGGAACCCCCGAGTGCATGGTCGTGGTGACCAGCCGGAGCCGGCTGATCGGTCTGGCGACCGCGCACGGAGCACGGCTGCTCTCCCTGGACGTGCCCTCGGTGGCCGAGGCGACGGCGTGCTTCCTCCGACGTGTCGGCCCCGCGCGGACCGACGCCGGCATGGCCGTCGTCGAGGAGATCGTGGCGCGCTGCGGCCGACTGCCTCTCGCCCTGGCCCTCGTGGCCGCCCGGGCGGCGAGCCGGCCCGAGCAGCCGCTGGCCCGGTCGGCCGCCGAACTGGCCGCCGCGCGAGGCAGCCTTGAAGGCTTCGACGAGGATGACGGCGCCAACACTCTCCGCGGTGCCTTCTCCTGGTCCTATCGGACGCTCGGTGCCGAGGCCAAGCGGGTCTTCTGTCTGCTGCCCCGGCACCGGGCCTCTGACATCAGCACGGCCGCGCTGGCGAGTGCGGCCGGGATCTCGCGGGACGCGGCGTCCGCGGCTGCCGGGGAACTGGTGCGTGCCCGTCTGCTGGACGTCCGGGGACGTGACCGGTACGGCGCGCACGACCTGGTACTGGCCTACGCGGCCGAACTCGACTGTGCCGGGACAGCGGACCGTTCGGCCACTCCGCGGCGCTCGTACGTGCACTCACGTCGGTCCGCGCGAGCCGCGACGCGGCCACTGCCCGGCCGGGCCGACGCACACCTGGAGGAATGGGCCCTCTGAAAGCGCCCCACGCGGCGCAGGCCCGTCTGAATCACCGCTGGGCTATGTGGCTCACACCTCTCGGACGGTCCTGCACACCTGGTGCCAGGTGTGAGCGCGAGGATCGGTTGTCGTGTGGCGCTCTGTCGGCCGTACGGCGTGGCGCACGGCCGGAGACGCCTCACGCCCCCGTCGGCTCGTCAGCACGGGCGACGAGCCGTGGGCGTCCGGGGAAAAGCGCCTGGCGTGAGCCGTCTCGCTGCCGGGCCCGCGCCGCCTTCACGCATTCAACCTGGTACCGTCCAGGCGACGTTCGCCGTGGGGAGGAACCGCGGGCTCACCCGCCGTGGCAGACTGTCCTGTCGTTTCCCGGCTGACACGAGGCCTATTGGATCAGAGCCTGACCGGCCGCGTCCAAGACGGATCCGTCATCGGACGATGCCGGTACGGCATACCTCCCCGGCACGCCGGACCTCCCGCGGCGACACCAGGCACGTCGGTTGCCGAGCCCGTGGACCCCGTCTGAAAGGGCAGCCCACTGTGAACATGTATGAGGCGGACACGTTCCCGACCTCCACTGAGCCGGACATCGACCCGAGGCTGCTGCGCGCCTTTCTCGCCGTGGCCCGGGAAGGGCACTTCGGGCATGCCGCGGCGGGCCTGGGCATCGCCCAGCCCGCGCTCAGCCGACAGGTGCGCCAGCTGGAACGTCTTCTGGGAGCCGACCTGCTGGTCCGCACACCGCGGGGTGCCGAACTCACCGAGGCCGGACGGACGGTCGTACCAGAGGCGGAGCGCGCTCTGGCGCACAACCGGCGCCTCGTACGGGCCGCCCGGTCCGTGGCCGAGGCCAGTGCCGGTGTCCTGACGGTCTCGGCCCCGATGCCCAGCCCACCGGGCGGGCTGCTCGCCGAAGCGGTACGCCGTCTGTGGTCCGGCCGCGCGCGCTCGCGCGTGTCGGTCGTGGAGCTACGCGACGGACAGCAGGCGGCCGCTCTCGCCGACGGGCGCGTCGACGCCGTCCTGACCTGGGGTCCTCCGGTGACGGACGGGCTGGCCGGGGAAGTCCTGGTAGAGGAGCGCACCTACGCGCTCCTGGCCCAGGGGCATCCTCGTGCCGGAGCGGAGTTGATGTCGCTCGCAGCACTGGGAGCGCAGGCCGTTCTCTTTCCCGTGCGCGAACGCAGCCACTGCTGGGCGCAGTTGGACGCAACGGCAGCGGCTGAGGGGGTGGGCATCACGCCGGTGCCCACGGCGCCCTCGGCGGTGGCCGACCTGGTGGCGGCCGGCCTCGGTGTCTCCGCCGTACCGGGATCGTTTCGGTTCGCCGGGTATCCGGGCGTGACGTTCGTGCCGCTTGAGAGGCTCTCCGGCACGATGAGCGTGGTCTGGCGGCGCGACGACGACTCCCGTGCCGTGGCCGACTTCGTGGCGGCCTGTCGCGACGCGGCCCGGTCCCTGGCCGCCGCGCACGGAGACGTCTGGCGGCTCCCGGAAGCGAGCAGCCCCCGTGTCCCGCGGGACGGCACGGAACCGGCCCCCGTCGCGTGAGACGCTCACCGCGGCGGGCCCGGACCACCGAGCAACCGCCCGCCGCGAAGAGGGACGCCCTCGGTACGTCCGCCCTGTGAGCGGTCCTCGGTGCGTCCGCCCGGCGAGCGTGAACGCCGGACCGCCGGCGCCGACTTGTCCCCCGGAACCGCCGTACACCGCCGGTCCCGGCTGCCGCTGCCGGCGCAGACCGGCTACGCCCCGTACCGCGTCTGCGCCAACCCGGCCCGACCGTCACGCAGCCCTCCGGTCAACACACTCACCACAAAGTTTCCACTCCCCGCCCTGCATGCTGTTCAGGAGGCAGCGCGTGGCCCGCAGTGACCGGACCACCGGCCGCCGCCGACGCAGACCGTTCTGGAACGGACGGCGAGCCCGCGGAAAGCCGCCCCGGCTTCACATCTCTCAGGATTCCGATCCCGTTCCGGCAGGGAGAAACATGTCCGCTGTTACCCACCACACCGCTCCTACTCAGTTCGTAGAGGCCGACGGTGTCCGCTACGCCTATCGCCGGCTCGGCTCGGGCGGCGAGGTCCCCCTCGTCATGCTCCAGCACTTCACCGGCAACCTCGACAACTGGGACCCCGCCCTCGTCGACGCCCTCGCCGCCGAACGCGAGGTCATCCTGGTCGACTACCCCGGCGTCGCCTCCTCCACCGGTGCCTTCGCCACCACCATCGCGCAGATGGCCCAGCAGATCATCACCTTCACCGGCGCCCTCGGCCTTGAACAGATCGACCTGCTCGGCTTCTCCATCGGCGGCTTCGCCGCCCAGGACATCGCACTGATCAGGCCCCGCCTGGTCCGCCGCCTCGTCCTCGCCGGCACCGGCCCCAAGGGCGCCCCCGGCATGCACGGCTGGCGCAAGGACATCGAGACGCACGCCCGCGCCGAGGTGCCCACCGGCGAGGACCTGCTCTACATCTTCTTCGCCCACACCGAGACCAGCCAGGCCAAGGGCGTGGAATTCCTCGGCCGGTTCATGGCCCGCACCGAGGGCCGGGACGTGCCCAGCAGCCTCGCCTCACGTGACGCCCAGTACGACGCCGTACTGGAGTGGGGCATCCCCGACCATTCCGCACTGCAGCGCCTCACCGGCATCCAGTGCCCCACGCTCATCATCCAGGGCGACGACGACCTGATGATCCCCACCAAGAACAGCTACCTGATGGCCGGCCTGATCCCGGACGCGCAGATCCGGATCTACCCCGACGCCGCCCACGCGTCGCTGTTCCAGTACCCCGCCGATGCCGCCAAGGACGTCAACGCCTTCCTCGGCTGATCCCCGCCACACCATCAGGAGAAACACCATGTCCGACCTCCTCAGCACCATCTTCGACGCCTACGGCGGACGCACTCGCTGGGAAGAAGCCACCCGAATCACCGCCCGGCAGTTCTTCGGCGGCGCCCTGTGGGGCATGAAGGGCCACCCCGGCGCCCTCAACGACGTCGACGTCACCGTCGACCTGCGCCGCGAGTACGTCACCCAGAAGCCGTTCTTCCACCCCGACCACCACACGGCGTTCTCCGCCGACCGCGTGGCGGTGGAGGACTCCGACGGCAACGTGATCGAGGAACTGACCGATCCGCGCGCCTCCTTCGCCGGCCACGACCTGATGACGCCGTGGACGAGGCTCCAGCTCGCCTACTTCTCCGGCAGCGCCATGTGGACGTACCTCGCCGAGCCGCTCTCGCTGACCTATCCCGGCGTGCGGACGGAAGAGATCGATCCGTGGACCGAGGACGGGGAGAAGTTCCGGCGCCTGCACATCACCTTCCCCGACAGCATCGCCACCCTCAGCACCGAACAGACTGTCTACGTCGACTCGCAGGGTCTGATCCGCCGACGCGACTACAGCGTGGAGATCGCCGGCAACACTCCCGCCGCGCACTACATCTCGGGCCACCAGGAAGTATCCGGCCTGGTCATCCCCACCACGCGGATGATCTACAGCCGCGACGAGAACGGCCACAAGATCCCCGAGCCGCTCGTCGTCTCCGTCCATCTCGAAAACGTCGCAGTCTCCTGACGCGCCCGGGGTATCCGCGCCGCGGTGGGCCCGGTCGAGACCGGCGCCATCGCGGCGGCCCCGGTGGACGGGGGCGCGACCCGGTATCGAGCCGGAGGCCGGGGCCGTCCGCGTATCCGCCTGCCACTGCTCGAACGAAACCTCGTTCTCACCCCTGACCCACCTGCCAGGAGAACCCTGCGACATGACCACCACCATGCGCGCCGTCGCCTACCGCGCGTCCCTGCCGGTGACCGACGACGAGTGCCTCCTCGACGTCAAACTGCCCGTGCCCGAACCCGGCCCCCGGGACCTTCTCGTCCAGGTCGAGGCCATCGCCGTCAATCCGGTCGACTACAAGATCCGGAAGAATCAGGATCCGAAGGGCCGTGAGCGGGTGCTGGGCTGGGACGCCGCCGGCACGGTCGTCGCCACCGGTTCCCAAGTGGAGAACTTCAAGCCTGGCGACGAAGTGTTCTACGCCGGGGCCCTGGACCGGCCGGGCGCCAACTCCGAGTACCACACGGTCGACGAGCGCATCGTCGCACTGAAACCGACCACGCTGACGTTCACCGAGGCGGCGTCGCTGCCGCTGACCTCGCTCACCGCGTGGGAAGGCCTGTTCGAGCGGCTCGGGCTGCACCACGATCTGATCGACGAGACGGGCTCGCTCCTGGTGACGGCGGCCGCCGGCGGTGTCGGAGCCGTGGTCAGCCAGCTGGCCCACGCGCTCACCGACCTGACGGTGATCGGGACGGCGTCCCGCCCGGAGACGGTCGACTTCGCCCGCCGGATGGGCGCTCACCACATCGTGGACCACCACCAGGCGTTGCTGCCGCAGCTCGCGGAGGTGGCCCCGAACGGCATCGACCATGTCTTCAGTACCGCGGGGACCGACCGTAACCTGGCCGTCTACGCCGAGGCCCTCAATCCGTTCGGGCAGATCGTCGCGATCGACGACTTCGAGGCCCTGCGCATCGGCCTGCTGAAGCCGAAGAGCATCAGCTTCCACTGGGAGTTCATGTTCACCCGCTCTCTGTTCCGGACCGCGGACATGGACCGGCAGGGCAAGATCCTCACCCAAGTGGCCCGCCTCGTGGACGCCGGCATCATGGTCAGCACCGCGACCAAGGATCTGGGCCCCGTCAACGCGGCGAATCTGCGGGAGGCCCACAGCATCATGGAGTCGGGCACCGCCATCGGCAAGATCACCCTCACCGGCTTCTGAAACGCCCCGAAGTCTTACGAGGCTGCCCGCGACCTGTGCCGTCGACGAAATCTCCGGCCCGTGGCGGCGCGCGCCTTGAGCGGGGGCGCTCCCGCCGCGGGCCGGTGCCACGGGCGGACGGGGCGCGGCGTACCCGGTCCTGACAGTTCGGGCAGGAGAGCTGCACGTTGGTGCCTCCTCCACGGCGGCGCAGGGGTCTTCGAGCTCAGATGGGGAAACGTGAGCGAAGCGGCTTCGGACACATGAGGCGTGCTTTCTGCAAGCGCCGCCGGAAAGGGACTCGTGACGACATGAACATCGTGATCGAAGCCGGGGTGACGGCGGCCATCGCAGAGGACGGGGCCCTCACGTTGTTGTCGCCTCACGGCGCTCCCCACGTCTACGCGCCCGAGGCCAGCGCCATGTGGATCGCTCTGCGGCAGCACCGTGGGAATGTCGGGGACGCTGCCGCGGTGCTCGGGAGCGCGTGGGATGCCGACGTCTGGGCGGTTCGCCGACTCCTTCAGGAGCAGGTGACCGACTGGCAGCGGGCCGGCCTGGTGAGGACGACGCCTGCGCCCGTCCACGTTTCCTGACAGGGCCGCGGGCACGAAGCCCGTCGGCATGCCTCGGCCTTCCGGTGCGTGCACCTGCGTGCCGGCTCAGCCCGGCGGAGCGTCGATGTCCCGGAGCGCGGCCAGGACCCCGGTGACCATGCGAGCCTTGGTGGTGCCCAGGGCGTCACCGGCCTTGGCCGCGTGCGCTGCGGCGATCTCCAACGCTGTGCCGCAGACGGCGTCCTCGGTGACCGCGCGGTCGACGATGTGAGCGGCCTCGGCCTCCGGGCCGCCGTACCGGCGGCTGGTGAGCATGGCCTCTTGAGCGATGTGCGGGGTCAGACGGGCCTGGACCAGGGCGGCCATGCCGCGGGGGAAGGGCATGCCCATGTGTGCTTCGGGAAGACACCAGTAACCACGGTCCGCGCGCATCACGCGGAAGTCGTGTGCGAGGGAGAAGATCGCTCCGGCGCCGAAGGCGTGGCCCTGTACGGCGGCCACGGTGATCACCGGCAGGCAGAGCAGGCGCACGAAGAGTTCATGGACGCGCACGGTGAAGTCGTGGCGATCGTCGTCATGGGCGGACAGCCAGTCCAGGCCGTTGCTGTAGAACTTGCCCGTGCCGGTGGTGACGAGGGCCCGCGGCCCCTCAGCCTCTTCCACCTCCTTCAGGGCGGTCTCCACGGCGGCAACCCAGTCACGGTCGATGCGGTTCTCGCCGTCACCGAGATCGAGGACGAACACATCGTTCTGCCGAGCGAGTGTGGGCATGTCAGCTCCTTGGAAAAAGAGTGGTCACATGACTGATGGCCGCGCCGGTCCGATCGGAAAGGGTCGGTCCGGACACCGATGGCAGGACCGAGCAGGGTGCCAGCCCCCTGTCCGGTCCGCACACGTATATGGAGCGGGTATGTCTACATGGACTTCCGATCGGTTCGGCCCTGTGGCCGTCCTGACGTTCACCAGGGAACCAGGCAACTTCATGGACTTCAGCTCCATGGTGCAACTCGGGTCCCTGCTGGAGGAGTTGTCCCAGCAGACCGATGAGGTGAAGGTCGTCGTGCTGGCGAGCGGTCTGGACGACAGGTTCATCGATCACGCCGAGTTGTCCGATCTGGCCCGGGCGGGTGCGGGCCGGGCGAGCGAGGAGGAACTCGGCTCGTGGTCGCGTGCGCTGCGCCTGCTGGAGGAGATTCCGCAGCCCACCATCGCGGCCGTCGACGGTCTCGCCTCGGGCGGAGGCAATGAGATCGCCCTGGCGTGCACCCTGCGGGTCGCTTCCCCGCGCTCCCGCTTCCAGCAGCCGGAAGTCGCCGTCGGAATCATTCCGGGCGGCGGAGGAAGTGTCCGGCTGCCTCGGCTGATAGGCCCGAGCCGCGCGGCCGAGGCGATCCTCACGGGACGGCTCGTCTTCGCCGAGGAGGCACTGCGTGTCGGATGGGTCAACACCATCCTCACGGGGACCGATTTCCCGCAGGAGGCGTTGCGCTGGGCCGAGGCCATCGCCAGGAACTCCGGGCCCGCGCTGCACGCGGCGAAGCACTCCGTCGTGGCCGGTTCACGTCTTGCGTTCGGCGAGGCGATCGCGACGGAGAGGCGCCTCTTCGGAGAGCTCACCGCGGGGAACGAAGCCCTCACGTCCGGGGCCTAGCCCGCGCTCAGGGCACGGTGACGACCTGCCCCGCCCAGGACAGGCCGCCCCCGAAGGCGAAGAGCAGGACCGGTGCGCCGGAAGGCAGTTCGCCACGGTCGACCAGTTTCGACAACGCTAGGGGGACGGACGCGGAGGACGTGTTGCCGGAGTCGACGACGTCGCGGGCGAGTACGACGTCCTCGCGCAGGTCGAGCTGTCGGGCCAGCGACTCGATGATCCGCAGGTTGGCCTGGTGGGTGACCACGCCGGCGAGGTCCCTGGTGGCGATCCCGGCCCGGTCGCAGGCTTCCCGGGCGAGGGCGGGCAGTTCGGTGGTGGCCCAGCGGAAGACGGTCTGGCCTTCCTGGGCGAACCGGGGCTGCCAGGAGCCCACCAGCCGCACCGCGTCACCGCGCCCGGGATCGGACCCCCAGGCGACCGGACCGATACCGGCGCCGGCCTGGTCCGTCCGGCTGATCACGGCGGCGCCCGCACCGTCACCCAGCAGGATGCAGGTGCTGCGGTCGGTCCAGTCCACGAGGTCCGACATCTTCTCGGCGCCGATGACGAGGGCGTGACGGGCGGCGCCGGCCCGGATCGCGTGGTCGGCGCAGGCAAGGGCGGTGCAGAAGCCCGCGCAGGCGTTGTTGAGGTCGAAGCAGACGGGCGCCGGGATGTCCAAGCGGGCGGCGACCTGCGCGGCGATGGACGGGCTGCGGTCGACGGCCGAGCAGGTCGCGACCGTGACCATGCCGATCTCGGCCGGGTCGAGACCGGAGGCGACGAGCGCCTTGCCCGCCGCCACTGCCGCCATGTCGGTGACGGACTCGTCCTCGGCCGCGATCCTGCGGGTGACGATCCCGGTACGCTGCCGTATCCAGGCATCGCTCGTATCGACGATGCCTTCCATATCGGTGTTGGTCAGCACCCGGGACGGCTGGTGGTGCCCCAGAGCGACGACACGGGATCCGGGCAAGAGGCTCTCCCTCGTTCAGGCTGTGCGTGGGTCCGGCGGACCGGGTCGGATATTCCTACGGTGGAGCCGACGCCCAGCCCCGCCGGATTCGGCCGGCGGGGGCTGGGTGACCGTCGCTGGTGTCAGGACACCGCGAGGACGGTCTTGCCCGCGCCGGGCTTGCTCGCATGTGCCTTGGCCACGTCCTCCAGGGCGAACGTGGCGCCGATGTGGGGGGTGATACGGCCGTCGGCCGCGAGCGAGGCCAGTTCCCCCATGCCGAGCCGGTCGGCCTCGACGAACAGTCCCGCCAGACGCACCCCGCGCTCGGCGGCAGCCCCCGCCGCCGCAGCGAGGGACGGAGGCAGCGTCGAGACCAGGATCCCGCCAGGTCTGAGGACCTGCACGGCCTGGACCGGGTACTCTCCGCCGATGCTCTCCAAGACCACGTCCAGATCGCCGGTGGCCTCGGTGATGGCGGTGGTCTTGTAGTCGATCACCTCGTCGGCGCCCAGTCCCCGCACGAAGTCGGCGTTGGCCGTGGCCGCCACCGCCACCACGTACGCGCCGCGCGCCTTGGCTATCTGCACCGCCAGGTGACCGACCCCGCCGGCCGCGCCGTTGATCAGCACGCGGCTGCCTTCGCCGATCCCGGCGGTCTCCACGAGCGCCTGCCAGGCCGTCAGGCCTGCCATGGGCAACGCCGCGGCCTGCGTGTGGTCCAGGTTCTCCGGCTTGCGCACGAAAGGCCGGGCGGGAGCCACCACGTACTCGGCATAGGAGCCCAGGCCGTGCGGGAACGGCAGCATGCCGAACACCTCGTCACCGACCCGATGCACGGTCACTCCCGGGCCGACCGCCGCGACCGTGCCCGAGACGTCGTAGCCCAGCACGAGCGGCGGCTTGCCGACGAACACACCCGACGCCCGGTTCATGACATCGACAGGGTTCACACTCGTGGCGTGGACCCGCACAAGAATCTGCCCCAGCCCCGGAGTGGGACGAGATACGTTCACGGGCTTGAGGACCTCGGGACCGCCGAGCGTGTCCTGACTGAAGGCGCGCATGGTCAGGGGCGCCTGCGTGGTGTCGTTCATGCACACATGTTTGCACCCGCCGACGCAGGCGTCCACGGCGGACAGGCCATTCAGCGGTAGAAACGTGCCACACCCACTAAGTGGTGCACCCACACCACTTATGATTATGCTGGCTCGCACCGGAACGGCGAACGGCCGGCCGGAAGTCACCAAGAGAGGCAGACAGCCATGAGTGACATCGAGCGCGAAACCCCCGACGGTCGGGGTACGGTGACGCTCCCTGCCGCATCACGGATGGACGAACTCGCCTTCTTCCTGGGGGTCTGGGAAGCGCCGGGACAGTTCCACGCCACCCCCTTCGGCCCGCAGAGGCCGATCGAGATGAAGGTGACCGGCTCCGGGGAACTCGCCCCGCACTATCTGCGGATCAGCACCGAGGAGCAGCCCACGGCGGACAATCCGAACCCGCTGCGTGCCACATACGTGTGGGGCTTCGACGCCGCTTCGAACGAGTTCGTCGCGGACTGGTTCGACAGCAACGGCGGCCGGGCCCAGCAGCGGTCCTCGGGCTGGCAGGGCGACACCCTGGCGTTCGAGGGCACCATCACGATGAGCGGTGCGACCGTACCTCTGCGCGACACCTTCACTCGGCTGTCGTCCGACAGGTATCACCACATCGGCGAGATCGATCTCGGCCGGGGCTGGATACCGGTGGACGAGGAGACGGCGACCAGGCTCACCTCGTCCACCTCCTGAACGGTCGGACACCGCTTCGGAAGGAGAAGCATGAGCGCTCAGGACCCGGGGATGGACGTCGGCATCGCGTCACTGGCTGACTTCCAGGCTCGTACAGTCGACGGCCGTACCCGGACCGTCGGCGACCGGCACACCCATCTGATCGACCTCGGAGTGACCGCCGATCGGCTCGGACTGGATCACATCGGCATCGGCGAACACCACAGCGTGGACTTCGCCGTCTCCTCACCGGCCGTGGTGCTGGCCGCCATCGCCGCTCGGACCTCGCGTATCCGGCTCACCAGTTCGGTCAGCACCCTCAGCGCCCTTGATCCCGTGCGACTGTACGAAGACTTCGCCACGCTCGACCTCGTCAGCGCGGGCCGTGCGGAGATCACCGTAGGGCGTAGTGCGCACCCCGAGCCATTCGACCTGTTCGGCGTACCCTTGAGCCATTACGACCAGGTCTTCGCGGAGAAACTGGGACTCCTGCTGCGTATCCGGGGTGAGCCGTGGGTGACCTGGCACGGACGGTTCCGTTCCGCGCTGACCGAGGCCGCCGTCGTACCCAGGGCACGGCAGGATCCCCTGCCGGTGTGGATCGGAGTCGGGGGTACCCCGGCGAGCGCCGAACGCGCGGGACGACTCGGGCTGCCCATGATGCTCGGGTACATCGGCGGCCCTCTGGAGCGCCTGGCCCACCTCTCCGCCATTTATCGTGCGGCGGGCCAAGAGGAGGGGCACGGCGACAGGCTCCGCCTCGGTGTGGGAGTGCACTTCTTCAGTTCCGACGACGCCGCCACCGCCCGCGACACCTACCCGTACTACCGGGACTTCCTGCGGCCCAAGCGGCCTGGAGGAAGTGGCTTCACCGTCTCACCGGAACAGTTCCGGGCGGGCCTGGATCCGGCCGGGCATCTCCTGATCGGCACACCCGAACACATCACCGAGAAGGCGATCGCCCTCTACGAGGTGGTGCGTTTCGACCGCCTGCAGGCCCTGGTGGACTGGGGCGGCCTGCCCACCGACGCGGTCGCCTCGTCCGTCGAGCAACTGGCCACCGCGGTCGCACCCGCGCTGCGCCGGCTCGCTGCTGCGGCAGTCCGGTCCCAGCGTGGTGCGTCCCGAGGCTGATGCCATGCACGGAGCCCGGCGGGCCGGACTCGTTCCCCGCCGGACGGACAACCGTAAGCTGTCGGACCGTGCCACCCACCGACAGCACCTCACCACTCCGGCAGCGTCGAGCCGACGCACAGGCCAACCGTGCCAAGATCCTCACAGCCGCAGCTGAGCTGTACACGACGCGCGGCCTGGACGTTTCGCTCAACGAGATCGCGCGGCGTGCCGCCGTGGGCATCGCCACACTGCAACGCAACTTCGCCGGGCGCGAGGAACTCGTCGCCGCGGTGTTCACGCCCCGGGTCCGCGCATACGCCGACGCCGTCGACCGAGCCCTCGAAGAGCCCGACCCGTGGGTGGGCTTCTGCGGTTGCATCGAGCACGTCGCCGCTCTGCAGTGCGAGGACCAGGGGCTGGCCGTCGTACTGAACACGACGTTCCCGACCTCGGCCGAACTCGAAGCCCACCGGCGCCGTGCCATGCGCGGCTTCACCCGTCTGGTCCGGCGCGCCAAGGAGGCCGGGGCCCTGCGCCCCGACTTCTCCCCGCACGATCTTCCGCTGCTGCTGCTCGCCAACGCCGGCGTCGTCATGGGCAGCGGGTCCAACGCGGACAGGGCGTCCCGCCGGCTGATCGCCTTCGTCCTGCGTGCCTGCGCGGTGACGGAC
This sequence comes from Streptomyces sp. NPDC051987, assembly GCF_040680735.1. NCBI lineage: Bacteria > Bacillati > Actinomycetota > Actinomycetes > Kitasatosporales > Streptomycetaceae > Streptomyces > Streptomyces sp. NPDC051987. The sequence goes on from NZ_JBFAXI010000036.1 coordinate 20,516, forward strand.
GACAAACCGCTGCCGGCGGGGCCCCCTGCTCGCAGTCTGCTACGCACCCTCGACCCGCCCCTGCCGCCGACTTCCCGTCACCGACGGCACCGCCCCGGCCCGGTGGCCTTCGGCCGGGACGACCCCCGGCCGCCGGCCGGCGACGTGTGATGCCATACCGGAGGCGGGCAAACGCTCCGCCATGAGCCTTGTGCGCCCCTCGGCGGCCGCCAGGTTCTCAGATGCTCTGGGCCCCGGGCAACGGTCCAGCCCCGACCGGCAGGCCGCGGCCGGGGTGTCACATATTGATCATGTGGCCGGACAGGCCGTGGATGGCCTCCTTGACCGACTCGCCGAGCGTGGGGTGCGCGTGTACGTTGCGAGCGACCTCATGGACGGTCAGGTCCCACTGCTGAGCCAGCGTCAGCTCCGGCAGCAGCTCGGCCACTTCCCCGCCGATGAGATGCGCACCCAGCAGCTCGCCGTACCTTCCATCACTGATGATCTTCACGAAGCCCGTCGGGTCACCCAGGCCCTGCGCCTTGCCGTTCGCGGTGAACGGGAACTTCGCCACCCGCACGTCGAAGCCGCGCTCCCGCGCCTGCGCCTCCGTCCACCCGAAGCTCGCGATCTGGGGCTTGCAGAACGTGACACGCGGGATCATGGCGTAGTCGAGTTCCATGGTCTCCGCCCCGCCGATGGTCTCCGCCGCCACGATGCCCATCGACTCGGCGGCATGTGCCAGCATCAGCTTGGCCGTGACATCGCCGATGGCGAAAATGTGGGGGACATTGGTACGCAGTCGGCCGTCCACGTCGATGGCGCCCCGCTCGGTGAGCCGGACCCCTGTGTTCTCCAGACCGTAGCCGGTCACGTTCGGTTGGAAGCCAAGGGCCTGGAGCACCTTGTCGGCTGCCAGAACCTGCTGCTGCCCGCCGCGGGAGACGGTGACCCGTACCTGGTCGGCCTCCTCCGAGACGGCGTCCACTCTGGTGGAGGTCAGCACCTCGATGCCGAGCCGCCGGTACCACCGGGCCAGCTCCGCGGAGATCTCCTCGTCCTCCAGCGGGGCCGGCCTGTCCGCGAACTCCACCATGGTCACGCGGACGCCGTAGTTGTGCAGCACGTACGCGAACTCGACGCCGATCGCACCGGCGCCCGCGATGATGACGCTGTCCGGCAGTTCCTCGGCGAGGATCTGCGCCTCGAAGGTCACCACCCGCTCACTCAGCCGGGTGCCGGGCAGTAGCTTCGCGGTAGCGCCGGTGGCGATGATGCAGTGGTCGAAGGTCACCGTCTGCGTACTGCCGTCGGCGCTCGTCACCCTCAGGGTGTGGGCGTCGGTGAAGTGACCGCGCCCGTCGTACTGCGTGATCTTGTTCTTCCGCATGAGGAAGTTGACGCCCTTGGCCCGGCCGTCGGCGACCCGTCGGCTCCTCCGGAACGCCTCGCCGTAGTCGAACCGCACCTGGCCGTCGACCTCGATGCCGAAGGTCTTGGCCTCCCGCACGAAGATGTGCGCGAGTTCGGCGTTGCGCAGCAGTGCCTTCGCCGGGATGCAGCCCACGTTCAGGCACACCCCGCCCCAGTAACGTTCCTCCACGACCGCGGTACGCAGCCCGAGTTGGGCCGACCGGACCGCGGCCGTGTATCCGCCCGGACCGGCCCCCAGGACGACGACATCGTAATGTGCGGTCATGGTCAGCCGACCCTCCTGCTCGATATGGCCGACGGCACGGAGGGGACGGCGGAGGATGTCGTGTGCTCACCCTGGCCGATGGCGATGCCACTGCGAAGACGGGCGTGGGACTGGCTGCGCATGGAGGTGTTCCCGATCTTGACTACGTGCGATACGGATGGGTCGCGGGGCGAGCGCGGGCCTGGATCGCTCGCCAGCGCGGGTCGTCAGCTGCCGAGGAAGGCGTTCACCTCTTCGGCGAACTGGGCCGGGTACTGGAAGAGGAATCCGTGACCGGCGTCCGGGTAGATGCTCAGCTTCGCGTTGGGCAGGTGTTCGGCCAGCAGATAGGTGTTCTTGGTGGGGACCATCTCATCGTTGTCGCCGTTGGCCACCAGAACCGGCTGCTGAATGGACTCCAGACGCTGCAGGCGCGAGTCGTCCCGCACACCCCACGCGGAGATGGCGGTCAGCTGCGCCTCACGAACGGCCAGGTCCGTCGCGGTGTCCCGCTCTGCGGTGCGCAGACCCAGGCGCTTGAGGAACTCCACGCCCTTGGCCTGGCTGGACGCGCTCTTCTCGAAGAAGAGGGTGAGCAGATTCCCGGCGGAGGGGGCGTCGTCGAAGGCCGCCTCGCGAATGGCGCCCGCCGTGTACTGATGGATGTCTTGGCCGCCCCGGGGTGCCGTACCGGCCAGGACCAGCCGGCGTACCTGCCACGGGCGGAAGAGGGTGATCTCCTGGGCGATGAAACCGCCGAGGGAGAAGCCGAGCAGGTCGAAGCGGCGCAGCTTGATGGCGTCCAGGAAGGCGATCGCGTTGTACGCCATTTCCTCGACGGTGTTCGGAGTGGTCCCGGTGGAGCCGCCGACGCCGGCGAGATCCACCAGGATGACCTCCCTCTCGGTGGCGAGCGCATCGACGAGCTCGGGATCCCAGTTGTCGAGGTTGGCGCGGAAGTGCACCAGGCAGACCACTGGCAGATCGCTCGCGTTGGGGCGGCCGAAGCGACGGTAGCGGTAGGTGACGCCGTCGGCGGCCTCGACATGGAGGTTGGGCGTCGTGATCTGGCTGTGGGTGGATTCGGTGGTCATGGCAGGCGCCTTTCAGCATTGATGAGCGGAACAGGGAGGACAGGCGGGAGCGTGCGGGCCGCGGACCGACGTGCGGGCAGTCCGGCGCGTGTCCGGTGGTTGGCGGGCCTCCGCGTGCCGTCCCAGGGCATGCGGCCCTACGACGTAGCGGAGCAGGGGCCCGGACTAGTCGCGGGGACCGAGGCGCTCGCCCATGTTCAGTTCCAGGTCGTAGATGACCTCCGGGCTCGCCTTCGCCGACAGCTGCAGGCGCTGCTGGACGAAGTCCCGGGCGAGCAGCCCGGCGAAGCGCTGGTGGGTGGCCGCCAGATCGTCGGGGCTGTGCAGCGGGGCCTCCTCGTTGATGATCTCCTTGACCGCGCGCAGGGCGTCGGTGTCGAAGGAGGCGATCCGCCGCGCGAAACGGTCGACGACCGCGTCCAGTTCGGCGTCAGGGACGGCACGGTTGACCCAGCCGTACAGTGCGGCCGTGTCGGCGTCGTAGTCCTCACCGGAGGTGATGATCTCCAGGGCCCGTGACCGCCCGGTGAGCTGCACCAGGCGCTGGATGCCACCGCAGCCGGGGATGATCCCCGTACCGATCTCCAGCTGGCTGAGCACAGCCTTCTCCTGGCTGGCGAACCGCACGTCGAGCGTGGTCAGGAACTCGTTGCCGATGCCACGCGCACGGCCTCGCAGAGAGCCCACCGTGATGAAGCGGGCGTTGCCGAGACGGCCGATGATGTCGAACCAGGCCGGCATCCCCTCCCCGAACTCCGCGACCCTGCCCAGGTTCAGGTGTGCCATGAAGAAGTCAGGAACAGCGCTGTCGAAGACGACCACCTTGACGTCGGGGTCCGTCTCCAGCTGGTCGACGATCTTCGCGAGGGCGGACTCCACCTCGGGCTCGTAGAGGTTGAGGGGAGGATTGTCGAAGGTGACCTTCCAGTACCCAGGGCTCTGCTGTTCGGCACGCACAGGGGCATGCGTGGAGGCGGTTGCGGTGTTCGGCATGGAGAAATCCCGGTTCGTAGGGTGCACGCAAGAAGTGGCACACCGGCCCCGTCTGAGAAGACCGGTCGACTGACCACGACACTATGGCCGCCGACATGCCGTGGCCGGTGCAGGACGCCAACGGTGCCCGATCGGGCACACTTCACTCACACACGGATCGTGAACCAACGTGTGGTGTCATGTGTTCCCCGGGGGCCGCCCACGGCAGCTCATCCGCTGGGGCGACACCGGCCGACGCGTCAGTCATTCTTCGCCCACCGTCAGTCGTTCGACGGAAGCGGGCAGCCTTTTTCCACGGTGAACTGTCCTCACATGCCGTCGAACACGGCGCGGACCGCCGCACCCTCACCCGGTCGCTCCGCCCGTTCGCTCGACTGTCACAAGCCGAACCGACGTGCCGGCCACATCCGCCACAGAGCGGGTCTCGCACTTCTCTGCCCCTGCGCCCGAAACAGGACCTCACCGTGACACCTGATGCGCTGACAGCCCCTTTTGCCGGTACGGCTGAATCCGCGGGCCACCGGATCCGCACCCGTTCGGGCCGGATGACCGTCACCCGGCGAGCCGAAGCGGCGGATCTCGCGGCGGTGAACGCCATGCACGGCCGCTGTTCCCCTCAGACGCTCTTCAGCCGCTACCAGACCGGGCGTTTCGCCCTGCGCGAGCACGAGTGGGCCCGCCTCACCCGACAGGGTATGAGCTGGGTGACGAGCCCCGTGAACCGTCCCGACGTGATCGTCGCCATCACCCACCTCTTGCAGACCGGCGTCGACGGCCGCGGTGAGCTCGCCTTACTCGTGGAGGACGGCTGGCAGGACGTAGGCCTCGGCACAGCGCTGGCGCGCTGGGCGCTGTCGCGGGCGCCGTTGTTCGGAGTCCGGCAAGCGGTGGTCGTGACGACGCGTGACAACCGCCGCATGACTGCCATCTGCAGCTCGCTCAGCGCACACGTCGAGCCGGCGGAAGCCCTGGACGCCACGCAGGACGGCGACAACGTCGTCCACTTCGTGTTGGTCGTGCCCGGAGGCCACGCCTCGTGTGTGCGCGGCACACGTGGCGATGCTCCGGCCTGACGCCGCACATCCGATGCGTCACGTGCGTGTGCGCCACGCGCACGGGCGGTGGCGCACGCACCAGGGCCGTCGCGGAGGTCATTGCGGCGGCGAGGTCCGTACTCCCTGCACGCGGGTGATCAGGTACTGGAGCGGTGCTTCGGCGTACGGGCCGTCACCGGCGATCAGACGGGCCGCATGCCGACCGATATCCTCGGCACTGAACCATCCGGGGTTGTCCGCTCCGATGGCCGCCCGTGGACGCGTGCAATTGGGACCGATGACGAGTTCGTGGACCCTCGGGCCCGAGCCGTCCAACTCGGCGCTGAGGGAGCGCACCAGGGACTTCTTCGCCGCGTTGGTGGCTTTGACGAGCGCGGAGAACGGATAAGGGATCTCGGGGCTGCAGCCACTGAGATGCACCAACGCTCCGTCCTTCTTCAGCAACGGGGTATGAGTGCGCAGCGCGTGGAAGTGACTCGTCAGGTTGGCGGCGATCATCCGCTCCCACTCCCCCGACGACGTATCCAGAATCCCCGTGCGTTCCGGGCTCCCCCAGTCGCCGATCGTGATCACGACGCCGTCCAGGGGCCCGAAGACCGCCAACCGGTCCCGCACGCCCGAGCCATCGCGTCACCGACGTCCATCACCTCGGTCACCAGGGCGCCAGGACCGGTGTCCCCGACGTATGCGGCAAGGCGGGCCAGCCGCTCCTCGTCGCGGCCCGCGGCCGCCACCCTCGCACCATGACAGAGCAGGGCCCGTGTCACACCTTCGCCGATCCCGCCGGTGGCTCCGGCCACCAGGACGGTGCGGCCCACCAAGACCCGCTCTTCAGAGGTCTCGCTCATCGGACACGCTCTCCTCTCCGCGATGGACGTAACCGGGAAAAGGTTCGCCCGCGTTCACGACTCACCGGCTTGGATCCACCTCGCGACAGATCGACAACGGCATGCGCGCGCTGTTGCTCAGCAGGTGTCCGGCGGTGGCGAACAGCCGGGTGCCCCTGTCCGGCACCGCGTGGACGCCGCGCTGACCTGGGGAGGCCCCCGGCTGGCCGACGTGATCAGCGAACTGCTGATCGAGGAACCGTTCTCCGGACCGGTGAGGCTGTCGCGTGGACAGTCGTGCCGCGGTACGACCGAAACGGCGTCCGCCAGGGGGCCGGGCGGGGGCGGAGTGTCCCCCACCCGGCAGTACCAGGACTCAGGCGGACAGGAAGCGGTTGACCTCGTGGGCGAAGTCGTCGGGGTGCTGGAAGAGGAAGCCGTGCCCGGCGTCGCTGTAGAGGATCACCTTCGCGTCGGGGAGCTTCTGCGACATCATGTAGGTGGCGTAGGCGTGGATCATGACGTCGTGGGCGCCGTTGGCGACCAAGACCGGCAGGGTCAGTTCCTCCTGCCGGTGCCAGTAGCCCTTGAACGAGCTGATGGCACCCAACTGGCCACGCACCGCCTCGGGGCCGACGACCGCCTGGGAGTCCTTCAGCCGGTGCTCCAGGCGCTCCAGGGACGCCCGGCCCGCGGCGGTCGCCTCCTCGGTCTCGGGGAAGAACAGGGAGAGGAAGTCCTCGGCAGCGTTGACCGGCTTGGCCATGATCTGCTGGGTGCGGGCCGAGGGCGGCGGCAGGTCCGGTACACCGCCGGCCGAACTGCCCGCCACCACCAGGTGACGGACGATCTCCGGAGCCGCCAGCGCCACCCCCTGGGCGACCATGCCGCCCATGGACCAGCCCAGCACGTCGATGTCCGTCAGACCGAGCGCGTGGATGAAGGCCAGGGAGCCCTCCACCATGTCCTCGATGGAGGCGGGCGGGTTGCCGGTGGACAGGCTGACGCCCCGGTTGTCGAAGACGATGATTTCGCGTTCGGCAGCCAGCGGCTCAAGGAAGGCGGGGTCCCAGTGGTCGATGGTGCCACGGAACCGCATGTGCATCAGCAGCGGACGGCCGCCCGCCCGGCCGAACCTGCGGTACGCGAAACGCTCCCCCAGCGGCCCCTCGACGTAACGGGTCTCGGCCGCATCGGCCACATAAGCAGACATGCAACGACTCCAGTTCGTGAAAGACGGTGCCCCGTTCCAGGGGTACCGGTGAGATTGCGGCGGGGCGGACGTACGTACGCCGCCGTCAGATGCCGATGACCATGCGGAACCGCGCCTCGCCGCGCAGCATCCGGTCGTAGGCCGCCTGCACGTCGGTCAGCGACGCCTGCTCCACCATCGGTGCCACGTCATGCGCCTGGGCGAAGGCCAGGTTCTGCTCGTTCTCCGCCGAGGTTCCGGTGAGGGAGCCGGACACCTGCACCGCGTCGAAGATCAGTTGACGCGGCGCGACACGGACCGGCTCCGGCGACACCCCCACCAGGACCAGCCGGCCCCGGCGGGCCAGGCCACCCAGCAGCGGGCTCACGTCCCCGCCTGCCGCCGTGCCCAGCACCATCCGGGCACCCCCGAGCTTGGTCAGCTGCTCGGCGGCGTCCGTCGCCCTGCTGTCGAGGTAGTGGTGCGCGCCCAGCCCGAGAGCCAGTTCCTCCTTGTCGGCCCCGCGCGCGATCGCGACCACCCGCAGTGCCAGCGCACGCGCGTACTGCAGGGCCAGGTGCCCAAGACCGCCGATGCCCTGCACGGCCACCAGGTCACCGGCCACCAGACCGCCTGACTGCCGTACGTTGTCGACCAGGGCGTTGTACACGGTGAACCCGGCGCACAGCAGCGGCGCCACCCGGGTGGCGCTCATCTCCTCCGGCACGGCCACCAGGCCGGTCTGCCGGGCGTACATGTACTCGGCGTAGCCGCCGTCGACATGCACACCCGTGTAGGGCTGGTCGGTGCAGCCGACGAAGTCACCCAGTCGGCATGCCGCGCACACCCCGCAGTGCCCGCCCAGGAAGCCCACACCCACCCGGTCGCCCACGCTCCACCCCGTGACGCCCTCACCGAGAGCGTCGACGCGGCCGACGGCTTCATGCCCGGGAACCCGCCCGGTCTCCCCCTCGTCATGCGGATGCACGACGATCGAGTCACTGTGGCAGATGCCGCACGCTTCCACCCGGATACGCACCTGCCCCGGACCCGGCGGGACCAGCTCCCGCTCAGTGAGACGAAGGCTCCCGTCCGGGGCGACCTCGACTGCGCGATACGTGGTCATGAGCAACTCCGTGTGAGGGAAGACTAAATGTGTGCGGGAAGCGCATGGTCCGTGTGTGTCCCACCCGGCCATCGGTCCCAGCATCGCGAGCGGTAGTGGAATCTTTGTGGCCACACTCTTGACCGCAGGTCGGCACTCATACCGAAGGACAGCTCGCCGTAGGGGGTGACTTGACTTTCCCAAGACGACCGGACACATTCATGGCGTGCGCGACCAGGACCAGACCGCGAGACCGTCCGGAGCGGTGAGCGGCCCACGACGAAGAGGGGATGAGAGATGTCCAGTGGCACGTCGACGTGTCTCGCCCCACCGGTCCCCTCTGTTCCGGCCGCAGCCGGCCGAACCTCCTGGCGGAGGGCATACGCCGCACCGCCGGCGGGGGCCCGGTCTCAGGGACGCGGGGCACACCTCAGGTGACAGCTTCGCCACGCTCACCGACACCGGTCACACCGTGACAGTCGTAAGGACGCCCCTCCCACGACTGTCGTCGAAGCAGTGACCGGTGACATGGGAGCAGGTTCGTCGCGGGCGTACCCCTGACGGTGCCTCACGGCACCGACGTCGCTCGGCCGACCGCGACCGCCGCTCAGTCACTGCTTCGCGGACGCGCCAGCCGTACCGCTACGTACCGCCGAGGAGCGGAGAACATGCCACAGATCAGTGTCCGGGAACGACTGGTCGACAATGCTGAGGACGTCTTCCGCCGCAAGGGGTTCAGTGGTGCGAGCATCCAGGATGTCACCGAGGCGGCAGGCGTGCCGAAGGGGTCCTTCTACAACCATTTCCGCAGCAAGCAGGACCTCGCCGTCGTGATCGTCCTGCGCTACGCGCGGGCCACCGACTACTCGGTGCTTGAAGGTCAGGGCCCTGCTCTGGAGCGCCTGCAAAGACACCTGACCGCGCAGGTCGAGCGTATCCGCAGCTCCGGGATCGAGTTCGGATGTCTGCTCGGCACCTTGGCCAGTGATGGCGTCAATGCCGGCGAGAAAGTCCGTGAGGCGGTTCGGGAGGCCCTGGACAGCTGGACCGATGCCATGACCGCCACCATCGTGGACGGTCAGGCGTCCGGCGAGATCACCACGGCCTGGCCCGCCGCCGCCTTGGCCGCCTTCTTGCTCGACCTCTTCGAAGGTGTCACGCTACGGGCCAGGACCGCGGCTGATCACGCGCACTTGGCCGAGGAGATGAGCATCGCCCTCGAGGCTCTGCGCCCCTGACGGTCGAGAGGGCGCCGGTACGCCCCTCGGGCACGGTACGGCGCACACGGAGAGAGAACAGCGTGGGGCTGATCATGCCACTCGCAGAAGGAATGCCGGGGTCAAGCCTTGATGGCGTTGAGGGCAAGGTTCAGGGAGCGCATTGCGGCGGCCTCGTCCTGTGTCGCCTTGCCGCGCAGGCCCGCGCCCTCGAAAGCGTCGATCAGGAAAGCAGCGAGGTCGCTCGCGGGCTCCTCTGAGGTGATCTCACCCGACCGCTGCCCCTCCTCGATCACCGGGGCCAGTACGCCGATCCACGCGGCGATGCTGCGGCGAACGACCGTCCCGACCTCGTCACCGACCACAGGTCCCTCGCTCGCCATGGTCATCAGCAGGCATCCGTACTCGACACCGGTGGAGTTGGTACGCGAGGCCTGTGCGGTGAAGTGCGCGCGCAACCGCTCCATCGCCGAGACACCCTCGGTGCCGAGCATGCTCACATCCGTCCCGCGGCTGTAGCGGCGGACTATCTCGGCGGCGAGTTCTTCCTTGCTCTTGAAGTGGTTGTAGAAGGAGCCCTTCGGCACATTCGCCGCATTGGTGATGTCCGCGACGCTGGCGCCATTGAAGCCCTGACGACGGAACACGGTCTCCGCGTGTTCGACCAGCTTTCCCCTGACGCTCACCTGAGGCATACGTTCAATATGGCCGGTCTGCTTGAGATTGTCAAAAGTCCATGAACTGCAGATTTCCGTCCGATCCGACGGGTACCGCCGCTGTGATCTTGGCGCACGGGCACGGGTCGGCGCATGCCGATCCGGCATGAGGCGATGACGCATCCGTCTTGGACGGCTCGCTGCGCTCTCTGCTCGAATGCCACCCGAACCGAACGGAAGCGAGGAGAGCAGTGACTTCCCTGTCCGGCAACATCACATCCCCCGTCCTGACAGACCCCGACACCCAGCAGGCGGTACGGTTCCTCGGCGGTCTCGTACGGATGCGGGCGCGGGCCGCCGATACCGCGGGCGCCTACGCGCTGCTGGAGCACACCGGTGAACGCGGCTACATGTCGCCGCTTCACCTGCACGAGTCCGACGAGGAAACATTTCTCATCCTGGACGGCACTGTGCGGGTGGAGGTCGGCAACGAGATACGAAGCGTAGGGGCGGGCGGACTCGCGCTGCTGCCGCGCGGACTGGCGCACGGTTTCGTCGTGACCTCCCCGACGGCCCGCTTTCTGACGCTGCACACTCCGGGGGGAGGTTTCGACGCGTTCGTGGCGGACGTGGGCGTACCGTTCGAGGGCACCGTGCCCACGGAGGCCGGCCCGGGCCCCGGCCCGGAGGAACTGACCCGGCTCGCCGCCGCACACGGCATCCAGATCGTCGGGCCGCCACTGCTGCCCTGACCCGGCATCGCCAGGAGGCCACGGCCGCCGTTGACTTCTAAGATGACCAGTCATATTGTTCAGTTGGAGGTGGAGCCGCCTTCCCGCCGTACGTCCCACACCGCCAAGCCCCGGCCGCAGCGGTCGCAGAGAGGAAGAACGCCGTGTTCGAACGCATCCTGGTGGCCATCGATCCCAGTGCCGCCCGGAAGACGGCGCTCCTGATGGCCGGCGAGTTGGCCCGCTCGGCGAACGCCGCAGTCCACGTGCTTCACGTCGTGACGTCCATGGTCGCAGGCGACACCGTCGTGAAACTGGAGGAAGAAGACCAGGGCGAGGCGATTCTGGAGGAGGCTCTGACCACACTCCGCAGCCTTGGTCTGGAGGCAGAAGGGCACCTGGCCCACAGCCTGACGAACCAGGTGCCCTCCGTCATCTCCGCTGCGGCGGAGGACTTCAAGGCAGACCTGCTGGTCGTCAGCCCCCACCACCGTGGCGCGATCGCGGCCTTCTTCAACCCGCGGGTCAGTGACGCGGTCGCGCACACCAACGGAATCGCCGTTCTGCTGGCTCCCGAAGTGACGCTTCCCAACCAGTAGCACCAAACGGTTCCCGTCTCTGCGTCACAGCAGATGCCGGGGCCGCCCGAGTCCGCTGCCGACGGGCTCAGGCGGCCCCGGTGGGGGCCGCAGGCATCGACGCAGAGGGCACCGGGTGCATGACTGACAGACTCGACCGCAGCAACGACGCGCGGACGCCGCTCTCGGAGCTGCGCACCAGCCTCCACCTCCTGTCGGCGCCGCCAGAAGCCAGCACAGTCGAATGTGCGTTCCGGTACGGCGCCGACGATCCACTCGCCGTGCACCTTGAGCTTCGCGTGTCCGGGGGCACCCCCGTCACCTGGGTGGTGGGGCGCGATGTCCTCAGCGCCGGCGTCAAAGGCCTCAGCGGAGACGGCGACTTCAAGGTCTGGCCCTCACGCGCACGGTCCGCCACTCCCCTGCTGTACCTGAGACTGGAGCGCCCGCGGGGAAGGGCAACCTTCGCGGCCGACCTGACCGAAGTGCACCGGTGGCTGGAACACACCTATGAACTCGTGCCCGCCGGTGAGGAGGACGCCCTGCTGGACTGGGACACCCTCACCAGGGTCCCCCTTCCGCCCGCCTGACGAGGTGCGCCGGTCCCGGACCCGCCACGTGTCACCCGCGGTCGCAGTCGCATGTCTTCCTCCCGCTCGTCACATGTGGGCATTCCTGAGTACCATGCCCAGGTCATCCACATGCAAGGGAGTGAAGGCTGTGCCCACCAAGTCAGCCGCCGCCACGGTTCGGTCGCGATACATGGAGCAGGCCGCGTCCGACCTGGAGGACAACCACCGGCAGCAGAAAGAGCTGCAGCGTCAGCTCGACGCCCTGCGCCAGGAGGAGAAGCTCCTCCTGGACATCCTCAACCTCGCGGAGCACTCCACCACTGTGCCGGAGCAGGCTCGGGCCACTGAGCCGGAGAAGGCACCGAGCACGGACGCCAAGGAGAAGTCCACGTCGCATCCGCGCGCGGCCAGAGCCGCCGTGCGTGGGTCATCGCGCAAGGACAAGGCACCCCGGGGACGTGCCGCGCGGCGCCCTCTCCTCGGGGACCTTCTGCTGGACCTGGTCAAGAAGCACGACAGGCCGCGCCTGGCACAGGAGCTGCGCGAAGAGCTGATCAAGGCACATCCCGATCGGGTCCCCACCCCCCAGGTCGTGCGCAACACTCTGGAGGGACTCGTCGCAAAGGGCCTCGTCCAGCGCCACAAGCAGGACCGGTCGGTCATGTACACCCCGATCACACCGGCCGGTGCCGTTCCGGGCGAGCACTGACCCCGGCCGGACAGAAACCTGCAGAGCGGCCGAGGCGCACCTTCGTCGTCGGCCGCCGACCAGTCTCGCTTCTTGCCGGTCCTGCCCGTACGGCGCAAAGACTCGGCACGCCCGGAGGGCAGACACGCGCCCGCTCCCAAACCGTGACCGTGGGGCATCGTCCGCGCTCCACCGCCCGCAAGAGCCGCGTACAGTCAAATGGCTGATGGCCGGCGCCCGGGACGGCGTCAAACTCGACGTGGTCCATGTGCTCACCGCTTACCCCTGAGCACTTCACCGGCGCAGGAGCCCACATGTACATAGAGACGCCGAACCGCAAGGTCGGAGCGGCCCACGGCATCACCTATGCCTACCGCCGGTGCGGTCCCAGAAACGCACAGCCTCCGCTGCTTCTTCTCCAGCACTTCCGCGGCACGCTGGACAGCTGGGATCCCGCTCTGGTGGACGCGCTGGCGACGGAACGCGATGTCATCGCCTTCGACAACGCCGGCGTCGGGCTGAGCAACGGCAGCACTCCCCGGACCATCCGGAACACCGCCCTCGACACCATGGATTTCCTCCAGGCCCTCGGAGTGCGGCACATGGACGTGCTCGGGTTCTCCATGGGCGGCTACACAGCCCAGGAGCTGGCCCTGGTCCAGCCGACCGCCGTCCGTCGGCTCGTCCTCGCGGCCACCGCCCCACGCGGCGCCCCGGGCATCCACGGACTGCGGGACGACGTCCTCGCCCACGTCAACTTCGACCAGCTGCGGGCCCAGGACTACCTGTACACCTTCTTCAACCACACCGAGTCCAGTCAGCGCAGCGGCTTGGAACTCCTCGGACGCTCCATGGAGCGGGAGCACGACCGGGATCTGCCGGTGAGCGCGGACGCCCGGGAAGCCCAGTACGAGGCCATACTCGAATGGGGCGTGCCCGATCAGGACGCGCTGCGCAGACTCGACGCGATCGAGCAGCCTACACTCGTCGCGGGCGGCGACAACGACCTGGTCATCCCGCCCCCCGCACTCCAGCTGCTCGGAAGCTCACTGCCCAACGCCCGCGTGCATACATACCCGGACTCCGGACACGGCTTCCTGTTCCAGCACCACGAAGAGTTCGCGCGGGAGATCCTGGATTTCCTGCGCTGAGGGCATCTCGCACCCGTGTGGCGACGCCAGGACCCCACACAAAAGGGACGCGGGCCTGCCCACAGACGTCTATATACGTATGCGGTAACTTGACGAACCCGCCAAGCACATGTCTCATGACGTGTGCGTCGTCTCTACGTATCAGTGTCATACGTGTGCCACCGTGACGGTCGGTTGGGATTTCGGGGACGACGGGTTCTCCTGAGGAGCTGGACATGACATCACTCGAAAATGCAGTGGTCCTTGTCACCGGCGGCGGCCGCGGACTGGGACGCTCGCTGGTCGAAGAGGTGCTGGCGCGTGGCGCGGCCAAGGTGTACGCCACGGCACGGGACCCTCGCTCGGTGACCAACCCGGACGTAGTGCCGCTGGCGTTGGAGGTCACCGATCCCGCGTCGGTGGCCGCAGCAGCCCAGCAGGCGCGGGACGTCACCGTACTCATCAACAACGCGGGCGTCTCGGTGCAGGCGTCGTTCCTCACCTCGCCGATCGAGGACATCCGGCGCGAGTTCGAGACGAACTTCTACGGCCCCTTGCAGGTCACCCGTGCCTTCGTTCCGGTCATCGAGGCCAACGGCGGCGGCCACGTTCTCAACGTCCATTCCGTCCTCTCCTGGATCGGTGTCGCCGGTTCCTACAGTGCGTCCAAGGCGGCCCTGTGGTCACAGACGAACTCCCTGCGGCTGGAGCTGAAACCGCGCGGCATCGATGTGACGGGTCTGCACGTCGGTTACGTCGACACCGACATGGCAGCAGGCGTCGACGCGGCGAAGTCCAGCCCGAAGGATGTCGCCGCGCTCGCCATCGACGGGGTCGAGTCCGGAGCGTACGAGGTGCTCGCCGACGACCTGTCCCGGCGCGTCAAGGCGGGGCTGGCCGCGGACATCGAGACCCTTTACCCGCAACTCGTGAAGTGACGCCCGCGGGCCGCCGGGCCCACAGGTGCGTTCGCTGACGCATCAGCAAAGGGTAATCCGCCTGATATGGCAGGTGGATTACCGGAGCAGCAGCCGCCGAGTGCGGCAAAACCTCAGTGTCCGCCGAGGTGCTGAGCTACTTCGCCGCCCCCACCGTTCGGCCCTCCTCCCGCCTCATCAACCCGCCCAGTAAGGCATCCGCCATGCTCGACATCATCCGTCCCGGCGACTCGCGCCATGCGGCTCTGCGGCACATCTACACCGCTACCGGTGCTCCGGCGGCGGTGGTGCGACCGCAGTCGAAGGGCGCGCTGCTGGCGCACCTCCAGCGGCGCGATCCACGCCTCCGGCAGGAGGTCCGCACGCAGCAGCCAGCCCAGCGTGGCGGCGTCGACCTTGTCGTACTTGAGCCTGGCGGAGGCGATGGCCTTGCACTGCAGTGGATGCACCCATGCAGCTGATAGCCGTAGTCCTCCAGCAGCAACTATCAGCGTCCACGCCGCCCAGACGCCGCTGGCGCTTTTTGGCCAGCTGCGGTTCGAACGATCCGGCCCTGTCCCGCGGCACCGCGATCTCGACCGGCCCCGACTCGGTGATCACCGTCTTGGACCGGTGCCCGTTGCGGTAGTTCTCCCGGCCGCCCTCGGCCCGCTCACCGGGCTCGTGCCCCAGATGATCAGTGAGCTCACCCTCCAGCGCGGACTCCAGCACCCGCTTGGAAGCTGATCGGAAAATCGATGTCCGGGAGGGCAGGCGGCAGCATCCGGGCCGCTTGCGGACCGGATGTCGGTGGGTGGGCGGTCAGGATGATGTCGGGGTGAGGGCGACCTGGTGGCCGAGGGCCTGGAGCTGGCGGACGAGATCGCGGGTCTTGCGGGCGGGGTCGAGGTGCCGCCGGTGCCAGTCGGCGCCGAGCTCCTGGTAGGAGGCGTCCGGGGCGTCGATCAGGTGCCAGGAGATGACGAGTATCGAGCGGACGACGGCGACCAGAGCTTTGGCATGGCCGCGGCGTCTGACGATGCGGCGATAGCGGGCACCGAGGAAGGTGTCGGTCCGTGCAGCGGCATTGGCAGCCTCGCCAAGCGCCCCCTTGAGCCAGGGATTGCCCTGCCCGGCCGGACCCGACGTGTTCTTCGCCCCGGACTGGATCGTCCGGGGGCACAACTTGGCCCACGAAACGAGGTGTTCGGGGGTGGGAAAGCGGCTCATATCCGCGCCGATCTCGGCGAGGATGATCTGTGCGGTGGCGGGTCCGATGCCGGGGACGGCGTCCAGCTTCTCGGCCAGGACGCGAGCAGTTACAACGTCACCGGACGTATCGCTGACGGGACCGTCGTGCGGGGTGGTGATCTCCTCCAAGGTGCGGATGATGAGCCGGTCGAGTTCCTGGATCTGCGCGGTGAGATGGTCGACGGTGCCCAGTAGCACCCGCAGCAGCCGGGCGTGATGGTCCTCGAACTGGCCGGTGAGGGCCTCGACGAGGGAGGGCTTCTTCTTGACCAGGTTGCCCTTGGCGAGATCGGCGAGGGTGCGTGGGTTGCGTTCGCCGGCGACCATCGCGTCGAGCATGGCCCGTCCGGACATGCCGAATAGGTCCGAGACGACGCCGGACAGTTTGATCTGCGCATCCTGCAGGGCCTTGTCGACGCGGTGCTTGTGTCGGGTGCGTTCCTGCACGAACACGGTGCGGGTCCGGGTGAAGTCCCGCAGCTGCCTCACGGCCTTCGGAGGGACGAAGGAGGCCCGAACCATGCCGCGTTCGGCGAGCTTGGCCAGCCAGACCGCATCCAGCTTGTCGGTCTTCGGGCGCCCGGGGACGTTCTTCACATCGCGCGCGTTGACAAGCCAGCAGTCCAGACCGCGGGCCTCCAGCAGATAGAAGAACGGACGCCAGTACGAACCCGTCGCTTCCATGACCACCCGCTCGACACCCTGGCAGACCAGCGTGTCGCCGAGTTCGAGGATCGCGTTGGTGGTCGAAGTGACCGTCCAGACCTTCTGAACGCGCCGGCCCTCGATGGTGTCGTGCGGGACACGCAGGCAGACCATCCCGGCTGCCTTGGCGATGTCGATCGCCGCGACCCGCGCGACCGTCCCGTCGTCGTGGTCTTCTCTCAACTCCTCCATGACATGCCCCCTGTTGCAGTGGCGCAGGCAGGGGCTGCCCGGGAAGCCAAAGGGGTAACAGAGAAGCTGATCGGCGTGCTCAAGGCGACAGTGTGCGGCCCCCTCGGACGACTCCCTCACCAGACTCCTATGCGGGCTCACAGCCCAAACATCAAGCGGCGTCGGCGGACAGCCCCTGTACCGATTTTCACGCCTGCGGGGCGTCACCGCAGGTGAACGGTCGACTCCTATAGATCGTCAAGTAGTCGGCTGAAGGTGTCGAGGCGTGATGTGCGGGCGAGGCAGGTGTCTATAGACCTCTCGAGCGACGAACCGTTTCAGACAACGGATGATGTCCTTCTTCGACATGCCCTGGGCGGTGCGGCGGGCAACGTACTCCTGCGTTCGGCGATCGTGTCGCATGCGGACGATGACGATGGTGTGCAGAGCCCGGTTGGCCTGGCGGTCGCCTCCGCGGTTGAGCCGGTGCCGGTTCGTACGGCCGGAAGATGCTGGGATGGGTGCAGCCGCGCACAGGTGCGCGAAGGATGCCTCGGACCTCAGCCGCTCGGGGTTGTCACCAGCGGTGATCAGGAGCTGTCCGGCGCTCTCGGGACCGACACCCGGCAGGGCGACCAACTGAGGTGCGGCCCTCGTCACCAGGGCCTTCAGCTCAGCGTCCGCATCGGCGATCTCCTGGCTGAGCGCCCGGTGACGACGGGCGAGACGCCGCAGAGCCGTCCTGACGGCGCAGGCTGGGTCCGCCAGATCGCCGGCGGGACGGGAGCGGGCCAGGTGGTCGATCAGATCCACCGCGGGCATTCCCCGGAACTGCTCGCGCACTTCGGCAGGGGCGGTGATGATCAGGGTGCGGATCTGGTTGATGGCCTGAGTGCGGGCCTTGATGGCCGAACTGCGGGCTACCCGCAGGGCGCGGATGGCCTCGCCGATGCCGTCGCGGGACTTCGGCGTCCCCTTGGCGCGGCCCGAGAGCACGGCCGTTGCTGCGGCGTAGGCGTCGACGGGATCGGACTTGCCATTGTCCCTTCGGGCCTTACGGTCGGGCCGGTCGACCTCCACGACGGTGATGCCGTTCGCCGTCAGGAAGCGAGCCAGCTCGGCTCCGTAGGCGCCGGTCCCCTCCACTCCGACAGCGAGGACCTCGCCGTGCGAGCGCAGCCAGTCCAGTAGCTGCTGGTAGCCGGCCGGGCTGGTGGTGAACGGCTCCGTGGCCAGGTGACGGCCGACCGTGTCGATGACTGCGGCCTGGTGGGTGTCGGTGTGGGTGTCGATCCCGCCGATGACGGCTATCTCATCCGCTGCCATGCTGGTGTCTGCTGTCCTTCCGTACGGCACGTGAGGGGCGGCACGCGCGCCGGTCGGGCAGACGGACAAGACAGTGATGGGACCTTTGGCCGGGCTGATCGGAAAATCGATGTCCGGGAGGGCAGGCGGCAGCATCCGGGCCGCTTGCGGCTCGGATGTCGGGGTGGGGTCGGTCAGGCGGATACGGTTTCGAGGGTGACCTGGTGGCCGAGGGCCTGGAGCTGGCGGACGAGGTCGCGGGTTTTGCGGGCTGGGTTGAGGTGGCGTTGGTGCCAGTCGGCGCCGAGTTCCTGGTAGGAGGCGTCCGGGTCGTTGATCAGGTGCCAGGTGATGACGAGCATCGAGCGGGCGACGGCGACCAGGGCTTTGGCATGGCCGCGGCGTTTGACGATGCGCCGGTAGCGGGCGCCGAGGAAGGTGTCGGTGCGGGCAGCGGCATTGGCAGCCTCGCCGAGGGCGCCCTTGAGCCAGGGATTGCCCTGCCCGGCTGGGCCGGCGGTGTTCTTCGCGCCGGACTGGATCGTGCGGGGGCACAACTTGGCCCACGAGACGAGGTGTTCGGGGGTGGGGAAGCGGGTCATGTCCGCGCCGATCTCGGCGAGGATGATCTGCGCGGTGGTCGGCCCGATCCCGGGGACGACGTCCAGCTTCTCGGCCAGGGTGCGGGCGCTTGCGCCACCGGTGCACGGGTCGGCTGCTGGGCCGTCGTGCGGGGTGGTGATCTCTTCCAGCGTGTGGGCGATGAGCCGGTCGAGTTCCTGGATCTGGGCGGTGAGATGGTCGACGGTGCCCAGCAGCACCCTGAGAAGCCGGGCGTGGTGGTCCTCGAACTGCCCGGTCAGGGCCTCGATGAGGGCGGCCTTCTTCCTGGCCAGGCTGCCCTTGGCCAGGTCGGCGAGGGCGCGGGGGGTGCGTTCGCCGGCGACCAGAGCATTGAGCATGGCCCGGCCCGACACGCCGAAGAGATCCGAGACGACGTCGGACAGTTTGACCTGCGCGTCCTGCAGGGCCTTGTCCACCCGGTGCTTGTGGCAAGTGCGTTCCTGGACGAACACGGTGCGGGTCCGGGTGAAATCCCGCAACTGCCGGACGGCCTTCGGCGGGACGAACGAGGCCCGGACCATGCCGCGTTCGGCGAGCTTGGCCAGCCAGACCGCATCCAGCTTGTCGGTCTTCGGGCGCCCGGGGACGTTCTTCACATCGCGCGCGTTGACGAGCCAGCAGTCCAGTCCGCGGGCCTCCAGCAGGTAGAAGAACGGACGCCAGTACGAACCCGTCGCTTCCATGACGACCCGCTCGACGCCCTGGCAGACCAGCCGGTCACCGAGTTCCAGGATCGCGTTGGTGGTCGAGGCGACGTTCCAGACCTGCTGGATCCGCCGGCCCTCGATGGTGTCGTGCGGGACACGCAGGCAGACCATCCCGGCTGCCTTGGCGATGTCGATCGCCGCGACCCGCGCGACCGTCCCGTCGTCGTGGTCTTCTCTCAACTCCTCCATGACATGCCCCCTGTTGTACTGGTTCGGGCAGGGGCTGCCCGGGGAGCCTGAGGGAGTCGGAGAAGCTGATCGGCGTGCTCAAGGCGACAGTGTGCGGCCCCTCGGGCGGCTCCCTCACCAGACTCCTATGCGGGCTCACAGCCCAAACATCAAGCGGCGTCGGCGGACAGCCCCTGTACCGATTTTCACGCCCGCGGGGCGTCACCGCAGGTGAACGGTCGACTCCTATGAAATCACGGATGCCCGACCGGCCGCGCGCAGCGGCACCGCTTGAGAGATCGACAATTCCAAGCAAGGACAACCCAAGTGCCGGTCAGCTGCCGGGTCAGACCTCCAAGCGGTCCCGCGGGCTACATCATCACTGTCAGCTGCTGCAGGAGGCCGCCCTCCCCGGTGAGCTTCACGCCACCGGCCTGAGCCCGGGCAACCAACTCGGCGACCAGCCCGTCATCCACGGCACCTGTCCCGCTCGCAGCGACCTTCCCGGCCTCGGTTTCACTCGTCACGTCAGTCATCAACTGTCGCTTCCAGCTCGGGAGTTACACCACACACCGGGCTCTGTCTCACATCCGGTGGTGACAGAGGGTTATGGCATCGAGAAGCGCACGACACAGCCGATTTCGCAGCTCAGCAGGCACCCTCTCGAACGGCCAAGGCAACACTCCGGCCAGGGTTACCGAGGGCGTTCTGTGCACCCAGCTGCGGCCTGACGTGCGCCGATTACCTGATGCAGCCGGACTCACGCTGTGCTACCACCGGATGTGAGACAGAGCCACACACCGTACAGACCCAGCCCTGCTCGTATCACCCTGTGATCTGCCGCCGGACGGTCAGCGTGTCGGCGGGTTTCCGTCGGGGTGCTCGTGGATCCAGGAGAGGCCGCCGAGGTCGAGGCGCTGGCGGGTGCGGGTGACGGCGACGTAGGCGAGACGTGCTTCGGTGTCGCTGATCGGTCCGGGTACAGGGCGGCCGGTGTCGTCGTGCTTGTCGGTGTCCTTCGGAGGGGTGAAGTCGTTGGCGATCTTCACGCAGGGCCATTCACGGCCTTTGGCCTTGTGGGCCGTTGACACGGTCACCTCGGCCTGTTGCTCCGGTGTGAGGTGGGCGAGGGCGGCCAGGATGGCATCGGTGCCGTGGGTGTCGACGAGGTCGACCAGCGGCTGCAGATCGCGTCCGGCCAGATCGTGGGTGGCGTAGTCCTGCAGTTCGCCCCAGGAGGGGAACAGCACCAGTTCGGGGTGGGAAGTGCGGCGTCCCTCCTTGAGGTCGCGGGCTGCCAGGGCCAAGGCGCGCAGGCTGTCCCCTCCCCCGGCCAGCCCCACGCGGTGTCCCGCGGCCAGCAGGTCCATGACGTGGGTCATGGCGCCGACGTTGGTGCGGCACAGCACGGCGTCGGTCCGGGTGAGCACACCCAGTTCGGTGGGCACCGCGGGGGTGCCGGTGAGCCGGATCGGGGCCTGTGCGATGGCCAGCCAGCGGTTGGCCTCCTGGGCCAGGTGGGGGCCGAAGCGGAAGGACTGCGACAGGACGAGCTGGGTGCCGTCGAAGCCGGTCATGACGTCTCTGGCGCCGCGCCAGTGGTAGATGGCCTGGGCGGAGTCGCCGACCATGACCAGTTGGGCGTGGCCGCGCTGGTCGAGGAAGATCTGCTCGACAACGGGGTTGGTGTCCTGGGCCTCGTCCAAGAGCAGGAAGTCGGCGTCGATCTTCGGCCGGCTGAGGGCCCAGATCTTCAGGTAGTGGTCGTGGTCGAAGCGCACGGCCCCGTCGTCGGGGTGTTGCAGATCGGCCCAGGCCTTCTCGGCGAGCGGCACGATGTGGGCGGCGAGTTGGGTGTGCAGGTCCTCGTCATCCAGGCCGCGCAGACGGGGGACGTGGTGGCGGGTGATCGTCTCGTCGGCGGTATGGCAGAAGCCGGCCACGGTGCGCAGCGTGGCGTTGGAGAGGGCCTTTTGTGAAAGATCGCGTTCGCCGATGCGGATCGGCTTGGTGATGCCGAGGGCCTGTCCGGTCTGCCAGGCGGGGCGGCGGGGGGCGTTCAGGCGGCGGGTGTAGCGGTGGCCGACGGCGGCGTAGGCGAGGGCGTGGGCGGTCTTGCACTGCACGGTTGCCGGGAAACGTGCGCCGGCGTCCTGGGCGATGGCCCGGTTGAAGGCGAGGTAGCGGCCGCGGCGGGAGGTGGCGCGGGCGAGGAGGGCGAGGGTGGTGGTCTTCCCGGTGCCGGCGCCTGCCTGCAGGGCGAGGTGTTTTCCGGCTTGGAAGGCGTCGGCGGCTGCTGCCTGTTCGTCGGTCGGTTTCATGGTGTGGGCCTTTCGGGGAGCCGGGTGAGCGCGTGTCCGACGGCGGACAGCAGATGGGCGGGGGTGGTGTGGGCCAGTAGTTGGCGTACCGCCCGGTCGAGGCGGTCGGTCTCCTGGTCGGCGTGCTCGGCCAGGGCCCGGTGCAGGGCCAGTTCCACGAAGCGCTCCGGGGTCTGCTGCGCACGACGGGCGGCGGCCTTGAGGACGGCGTGCGTAGTCGGCGGGAAGGCGACATTGAGCAGCACCTTGTGGTCTGCGTCCGGGTAGTGCGTGGTGATCACGTCGATCGGCAGCCGTGCGCCGAGCTGGTGGCGCAGTCGGCGGGCGGCCCGGTGGGGGGTCTTGGCGGGTACGAGGGCCATCAGCCGGGTGGCGTCGTGGTTGGCGGCGAGCGGCAGCACACGGGCGGCACGGTGCAGGGCCCCCGGGGACAAGGCCCGGGTGAGCACGATTTCCAGGGCGTGATGCGGCATCGTCATCCCCTGCCGTGCCGGCGGGCCGGAGGGTGGGGCAGGCAGGGGTGGATGTGCGCCGCGTGCAGGAAAGGATCGAAGGGCTGCCATCCGGACAGGGCGAGGTCGGCGACGCCGGGGGCGGCAGCATGTGCGGGGCAGTGCTGGGTACGCCAGCGCAGTTGCTCGCCGTAGGGGAGGCGACCCAAGTCGTAGACGGCCATCAGGGCGTCGGGCAGGGCGAGTTGGCCTCGCTGGGGACCGGTGGGCGGCAGTCTCCAGGCCCCGGCCGGGCCGGTGGGGGCAAGGACCAGATTCGTGCAGCGGTGGCGGTGGCGGGTCCGGGCCACGCAGCGCAGGCTCCCGACGGGGAGCTCGGCAAGGTAGCGGCACAGCAGCATGTGCACGACGGGGCGGTCGGGTTCGCCGGCGCCGATGGCCGGTGTGCTGCCGCTGGGAGGCGGGGCGGGGGTGAAGGCGTCGGCGTCGATCAGGCGGCGGGTACGGACGGCGAGTTGGCGGCGGGCCGCCTCGAGGTAGGGGCTGGGCCGGCAGGTGGGGGTGCGGCGCGGGCAGAGCACCGCGTGCGGGATGCGGCACCAGGCGCTGCCGTCGCCGTACGGGTGGGCGATGCCGCCGCTCAGGTGCCAGCGGCACGAATCGGGGACCTGGGCGGCGGTCAGTTCGGCGGGGTGCAGGGCAATGGGGCGCTGGTCAGTGCGCGGGTACAGGTCAATGCGGTTGCCGCAGTGGCGGCAGCGGCTTTGTTGGCCGGCGCGCAGCAGGCGGCTGGGGCTGGTGGCCGTCACCCGCAGCGGGCGGGGGTGTCGGGTGACGCGGGGGCTGCCGTCCCAGTGGCGGCCGACAGGGGCGGGAGAGGGGCACATGGCAGGGACCGTGCCAGGCGACGCGCAGGCGTGAGCAACGTGTCCGGAGGTATGTCCCACGGCCAGCCCAACGAGCTCGCACATGTGAGCGTTATCGCGGATGACTGTTCTATGCTTGATTGCCCGATCGGGTGATTCGTGACGTGGTGCACGCCGGGACGGGGGCAGGGCTCAGGAACTGGCCGTGCCGGGCGGAGTGTGGTCGTCGCACAAGGTGCCCAGGAAGTACTCGATGGGCACATCGAAGGCGTGGGCCAGGGCGTGCCAGGTGGTAACACTGCCGGTGGTACGGCCGTGCTCGAGGTCGATGAGGGTGCGCCGGGCCAGACCGCTGCGGTCGGCGAGTTCGTCGAAGGTCCAGCCGCGTTCACCCCGCAGGCGCGCGAGCACGACGCGCAGTGCAGTGAGGTCGGGGTCGGGCGGCAAGATCGTCACGCAACCATCCGACGGTGCAGACCCCTGCCCTGTCAGTGCGGGTTTCTGCACTTTCGCCGGAGGTGGGAGTGAGGGCGATATTCGCAGTGCGGGAATCTGCACTACGGTGCGTCCGTCTCGGGGGCCTGCCCCAGTGAGCCCCCGCCACGGCGCGGACGGACGGGAGGACGACCAGCCCATGAAGCTCGGTGGCGCGCATGCCGAAGTACGGCGCATTTGGACAGTGGAACTGCGTCCGCAAGCGGGCGGGCCTACGCTCGTCTGCCCCTCCTGCACCGCCCACACCTCCCCTCTCAATGCATCCTCCGCACGGGCCGCCGCCCTGGCACATCTGGCCTGCCATGCCCGTGCCGACGTGTTGCCGACATATCTGCGCAGCTGCCAGTGCCGGGCGCAGGGTTGTTCGTGGCATCCGCGCCGCCGCGGGTGCGCCGGGCCGGTGCTGCTTGCCCTCACACGCGACCGAGGCGGCCGCGCCTGGCGGCTGGCCGACACCTGCGCGGCCTGTGCGGCGGCGACCAGCCATACCGCCGTGGTGCCGGACACGCTGGTCAACTCTCCCCGGCCGCTTCCCCCCGCCTGCCCGCCGCAGCAGCCGCTCGCCGGGCTCCGGGCGGAGCACGACGAGCGGCTGCGGGTGCGGGTGCGGGAGATGCTCACCTATCTCGGCGCTGCGCTGCCCGGGTTCGTCTCCTCCGCCGGCCGGCTCCTCGCCCTGCAGTGCGCCCTGCGCACCGACAGCCGTGGGAGCGTCCGGCTGCCGGTGGGCCTGCTGCGCGGCATGCATCTGGGCGGGCACCGGGAGCTGTGGCAGGAACTGGCCCACGCCGGCTGGCTGGAGCCGCCGACCGTCAGGTCGGTGCCCGTTCAGGCCCGGCTACTCGATGCCACAGTCCTGGACCAGGTACCCGGCCGCCGTGCCCGCTGCCGCGCCGCCCACTGGGCGCTGCACCCCGCCCCGTTGGCCCTGCCGGCCGCGCCGCCCGCCCTGCGGCTGACCGCTCTGGTACTGGCCGCGCACATGTGCGCCGATGTCGAACACAGCGCCGACATGGACGTCCTCGCTCGCCTGTGCGGGCACTCACCGCAGCAGATCGGAGAGCTTCTCGACCGGCTGGTGACCACCTGCACGCTGGGGGCCTGGCAGCACAACCGAGAGACCGACGAGGTGTCCTGGCAACTGCCCAAGCCCCTTGCACGAGCCCGCCCTGCAGCCCAGCCCCGCAGTTGCCGGGCCCCACGGCCTTGAATCCGGACTCGGGCCAAGGACACCGTTCGAGAGGAACAACCGGCTCCGCCTGCCCGTACTATCCCTACACCAAGGCGCCTTGCGGCAGCGGCGTCCCTTGCAGCGCCGCTGGCACAGACCAAGAGGGACGCTGCCCGGTCCGAAGCCCCCACAGACCTGCACCACAGCTGCCAACGAGGAAAGGGCCAACGCGATGGCCGAGAGCACGACCATTGCCACAAGGCGCTGGGTAGTCGAGCGAAGTCTGGGTTGGCTTATGTTGCACAGGCGCCTTTCTCGCGATTACGAGACCTTCCCGCCGGCTCCGAGGCCATGCTCCACATCGCCTCGATCGACAACCTCGCCAAGCGCATAACAGACGAGACGACACCAACCTGGCGAGGGACCTACTAGAACAGAAAGGGCAATTCGCCTAGATCAAATGCCCTCTCAGAACAGCCAAATCGATTGCTCATCCGGCAAGTGAAGTGCTCAGTCACAGCCGGAGCGCGTGGAAGGAGCACCACCTTGGTCAGTAGTCGACGTCGAGGTAGTCGATGTCGGTGAAGTCCACCAGCAGGCCGTGCGCGCGCCGTCCGCGGTCCTTGAAGTAGATCTCCTGGAGTCCTTCGGCCACGATGTCCTGGAGCTGTTGCTCGGCGGCTCCGGCGGCATGTGCGTCGAAGAGCCGTGCGGCGTAGGCGGGCGGCAGGCCTTGGGTGATGGGCCGCAGCCGCGGGTCGTCGGTGGTGCCTGGGGCTGCGGTGAACCCGAAGCGTGCCCGGGTGTCGATGACGATGCCGCCGGTCGTGGCGGCCTGCTTTTTTGCCCTCTCGCGCACCCGGGGCTGCCACCTTTTACGGACCTCGCCGGCGAGCCGTTCCGCGAGGTTACGGCGGGGCTGTTTGAGCTGTCCGGTGAGGTAGCGCTCGACGGTGCGCTGGGTGACGCCGAGCAGGTCGGCTGCGGCCTGGGTGCCCTTGGTCTGCTTGACCAGGTATTGCATCTGCTTCTGGGCCGACTTCGGCAGGGGGCGGGTGAAGTGTGCGGCGTCGGCCTTGTCGAGGCTTTCGGCGAGGATGCCCATCGGTGCCTACTCCCCTTCGTCCTGGCCGGAGACGATGCCGGTCTTGATGTGCCGGGCGATGTTCACTTCCGGGCCGTATTCCTCGAGCAGGCCCTCGGCCCACAGCACGCTCTGGGTGCCCTCGTGCTTGACCATCCCGGGTGAGACGCCGATCCGGAAGCCTCCGGGCAGCGGCTTGCCGTCCTGGTAGGGCAGGAAGTCGAGGGGGCTGGGGCCGTCGGAGGCGTATACCGCGCAGTCCGAGAGGATCGCGACCGGGTACAGGCCGGCGTGGTGGGCGAGTTTGAGCATCTTGCGGTGCATGTTGACGCGGGCGCTGGCGATGACGGCGGCGCGGATGTCGGGGCGCCAGGTCGGGCGGGCGAGGGCGGGCCACGCCTCGCCCGGCCGCCATCCGCCGCTGCGGGCCCGCTCGCGCAGTTTGCCGATACCGCCCTTGACGGTGGCCTTGACGGCGCTGAGCACCGCGGCAAGGACGGGGTCGGTCTGCTGATGGGTGGCCATCGCGGCCAGGAACTGTTCCTCGGGCATGCCCGGGGTGACGCCGAGGTCGGCCATGGTGGCGATGTAGGCGTCGCGCAGCCGGGTGTACCAGGCGTCCAGGTAGGGGCCGTGTTCGTAGCGCAGGTAGGCTTCGATGGGACTGACCTGGTAGCCGAGTTCGACGGCGTAGGCGATGGTGGGGGTGGCGTACCAGGCCGGTCCTGTGGGGCGTTCGCCGTGGGGGGTGAACGGGCTGGGCAGGCGCTCGTCGAAGGTGATGTGGGAGAGGTCGACGAGCCAGGAGCCGGGCAGTTTCGCGTCGAAGGTGGGGCGGTGGACGTGGACGGGAGCGGACAGGCCGACGGTGAGCCGGTTGGCGGCCGCGGCGAAGGCCATGTTGACGTCGATGCCGACCACGTAGGGCTTCATGCATTCCGCGTCCGTCAACGGTCTGGCCCACTGGTAGGCCTCTTCGTCCAGCACCTGGTCGGGGGTGCGCTGGTGGAAGCGGGGATACAGGGCGGCGACGGCCGGATGCCCGTCGGGGGCCTCGGGCGGAGCGCACTCCACCCGTTCGGTCAGCGAGCCGGGCATCGGGGCGGACACCCACCCCCCGCTGGCCGGGTCTTTCACGGCGCGGGTCGGGGGGCGCAGCGCGGTCATCAGTTCCAGTCCGGTGACCGCGGTGGAGCCGCACGGGGTGAGCACACGGGTGGCGTAGGTGCCCAGCAGGCGGGCGAGTTCGGCCGGCTCCAGTTGGTGTGCCGTGCCCCAGGAGCGGGTGTCGAGCGCGCCCCAGGGCACGACGGCGAACTGCACGCACTGGCGGCGCGCACCGTCGGCCGTGCGATAGACCCGCGCCCAGGGGCCGAAGCCCCGCTTCGTCAACTTCCATTGTGCTGCGGCGAGTTGTTTCAGCGCCGGGTGGTCGTCGGGCAGGCGCAGGCCGCGCCGGTCCTCCAGCACGGTCGGCAGGCTGAGGCGTTGGACGGCGGAGGCGGTCAGCGCGATCAACGGGTCGGCGTCCTTGCCCGAGCGGTGCAGTCGGGCAGCGCCCAGGTGCGCCTCGCGCAGCGTCCACTCGACCAGCGTGGGGAGATCGGTGAGCGGGCAGTCGAGGACCAGGCCGCCGGTGCAGTACGCCGAGCCGTCCCCGTCGACGACGGCAAGCGGCCCGTTGGCGAAGCGCGCGTCCCCCGCGGCCGGGGCCGCCGTCTTCTTGACCGTCGGTCGGCGCGCCGCCACCGGCGGGCGAACCGGGGTTGCCTGGCCTGAGGCGGACACGACGGGCGATGTGGGCGCTTGCGGCTGCGAGACGACCGTTGGGCTGGTGCTAGATCCCGACGCCGAGCCGGAGGGCGACTCGGGGGCGGGAAAGCGGGCCGTGAGGCCGTCAAGGAGACGGATGTAGGCGGCCCGCCTGGGAGGGCGCGGCTCGGTGCGGCCCGCCTCCCAGCCGGTCACCGTCTCCCGCCGCACATCCAGCGCCTTCGCGACCTGATCCTGACTCAGGCCTGCGGCTTCCCGCAGCCGCTTGCGTTCGGCGGGATCCGGCAGCGCTTCCGCCGCCGTCTGCTCCAGCAGGGCGTCGACAGAAGCGAAGAGCCCGTCCTGTTCATCGGACACAAGAGCCACCTCCACCCCAATCCTACATGGAACACACATTGAATCGCACACGAAACGCACAACAGGCGCGTTGGAGCTGAGGCGGATATCGGCAGCACGGCGGCCCGCTGATCTCTCGCACCGAAGGTTGAGCGTTGTCATCGAAGGTTGGTGACCGCCAGGTTTTCTCACCGAAGGTTGAGTGATCGTTTACGGCTGGCTGTCTGGGGAGAGGGTGGGGGGACCTGGGACAGACGTACGGCGCCCCCCGGCTTAGCGCCTTTTGAGGATCTCGCTGACCACCCGTCACGAAGCTCGTCATTCGTTTCACTCAAGAAGAGCGACCTCGCGTGACGAACGGACTCTCCGCCCAGCTTGCCCGGTGCAAAATGGCGGTGTGTCGGGTGGGGGAGAGGCCAGCGAGCGCGAAGACGGCGGTCCGCTGCGCGTCGCCGCACTGGTCTACCAGGTCGGCCGCGAGCGGATCGGCGGGACGTACCTCGCTCCGGACGGCCGGCGCGAGAACCTCTGGCTGGCCGAGGTGGCGTCCGTACTGCCCGCCCTGGACGGACTCCGTGCCGAACTGAACGACGGCATGGCCCTGGCCAGAGGACGGGTGCCGCAGCTGCGCGCCTTCAGCCGCGGGTGGGGCCGCTCGTTGCTGCCGGATGCCGTGCTGGCGGACCCGCCCGATGTGCTCGTGGTCGTTCCGCACGCCATGCTCCACGACGTTCCGCTGCACCTCGTGCACGGTGCGGACCACGTACCGCTGGGCTGCGGCATCGGCGTCAGCTACGCGAGCAGCATGTCGCTCTTCACCCGTTGCGTCGCTCGGAATCCGGCGCGCCGCCACGACCCGGTGGCGTGGTCGCCGAGGCCGCCGCGGAAGCGCACGTTCGCCGCCGGCGGTGCCGACCTGCTGACCGGCCGGGAGGGGATGTTCCGCGCCCTGCCGCTCATGCTGGCGGACATGTTCGCCAGGACCGACCTGATCGACCGGCAGCGGCCCGGCATGACCCGCCGTGCCGTCAAGGACGCGGTGGCCGCCGCGCCGGACGTGCTGATGCTGGTGGCGCACGGCATCGTGGACGGCACCGACCACCGGATGTCCGGACTCCTGCTGCACCAGCAGCACGACGGCGGCTGGTGGGATATCGAGCTGGCACCGGGCCAGACACTGCAGTTCCGTGATCTGCCTCTTGCCGACCCTCCGCGCGCTGGGGCCAGGGGCGGACCGGTCGAGCTGCTGACCGCGTCCGAACTGGAGATCAACGCGCAGCTGCGCAGCGAACTGGTGGTGCTGCTGGCGTGCTCGGCGGGCTCCGGCCGGGTGCTGGAGGGTGACGAGCCGGCCAGCCTCGCCGAGACGGTGCTGCGGCTGGGCGCGGCCTCCGTGGTCGCCGCCCTTTGGGACGCCGACTTCGCCGCCACGCGCGACTGGGTGGCTGCGTTCTTCGTGGCCTGGCTGATGTGGGGTTACCCGAAGGCGCTGGCTGCCCGGCACGCGATGGGGCGACTGTACGCAAGGGTGGGCGACGAGCGGCCGGATCTGTGCGGTGCGCTCACAGTGAGAGGGGACTGGCTATGACCGATGCACGGCCGGCCGACGAGGTGTGGAACCGGCTGGAGGAACTGGCTGACGACGAGGTGGCCACGCTGGTCGAGGCGGCCGAGCACGTCATCGGCGAGCTCGCCGACGAGCCCGAGGCGGCGATGCTGGCCAAGATGCCCGTCGCCCGCGTGGGTATCGCTCTCACCGACGTGCTCCGCGACGCGGGCGCCGACGTCGACACGGACCAGGTCACCGCACTGCTGCGGGACGAGGAGCAGTCGCGGCGGCTGGCGGTGCAGACCCTGCGGGAGATCAGCGCCGACCCGGCCCTGGCCGACGAGGTGGCGGCGGCGTACCGCGCGCGCCGGGAGATGATGGCCGTGGACGCTGGCCTGGTGCTGGCAGGCTCGTTGCTGCTGCTGGTGCTGAAACTCAAACGCATCAAGGTCGGCAAGGTCGACATCTCGTTCTACGAGGTCCGCGAAAGCGCGTTGGCGCAGTTGCGCTCGCTGCTGGGCAAATGACGGACGACGCGCGCGGCCTCCTCGTCGACCTGCTGTCCGTGCTCGGCTCGCTCGATCAGGCCTTCGTGAGCTGGCGCCGGGACGGCGTGCGGTCCTCCACCGCGCAGACGCTCGACTGGTTCTGGGAGCAGCCGGAGGCGGCAGCACTGCGCGCCGTCGCGGAGCGCCCGCCGCTGGAGTGGGACGTGTTCGTCGACGCGCTCCTGGACCTCGGCACGGCCGGGTCGGTGGTCGACGGGACGGACTGGGCCGACCTGGCGGCCGAGGCGCAGCGCCGCACCGGCAGGGACCTGGTGGCTGCTGGCGCGGTGTCGCTGTGTGCGCTGGCCGGCTGGCTGGGCAGCTGCGGCGAGCGGCTCCTGCGGTTCCCGCCGGCGCCCGGCTGGTACGAGGTCCCGGCCCGCACCGCGTCCGCGCTGCTCTCCGCGGACGCGGTGCACGCCGCCGAGTTGCTCACCCGCCGGGCGAGGCAGTTCGTCGAGATGGCGGAGCTCGACATCTACCAACCCGCACTCCAGGAGCGTCTGGTCCCGCTGCGCGAGGTGGCGGCCGGCATCGTACGACGCCGCGGCGAGGACATGGCCGATCTGGCGTGGGACCTGCGCGACGCGTGCGGACGGACCGAACCGCATCTGAGGCCGGAGCTGGCCGCGCTGTTCTGGACGGTCGGGGACGTGCTGCGGGCGTACCTCGTAGCCCGGGACACCGGGTACGTACCGGCCCTGGACATCGTGCAGGACCTCGTCACGATCACCATGGCGCGCGTGCGGGACGACCCGCTGCTGCAGTACGTCTGGCTGGCCATGAAGGACCGGCCACCGCTGGACCTGCGTCGTCACCATCGGCTGTTCGCCCTGCTCAACGCCGTGTACCTGACCACACCGGCGCACGAGGTCGACAGGCTGTTGCCTTCCGGACCGATCAGCCGGATCTACGCGGAGACGCTGATCGCGTACTTCGGCGACGGCCCGTCCGAGGCCCATCGCGCCGACTTCGCCGCCGCGTGGCCGCTCGCGCAGGCGATGCTCGGCAACCGTGATCCGCTGGTAGAACTCCGCCTCGCCAGCCTGTTCAACCTCCTCCTCAGCGAGGACCACGAGCGGCCGGACCGGTGGCTACAACTGGCGCGTATGGCCACCGACATCCTCCGAGCCGCCGTGCAGGGCGGCTCCTTCACCGCCTACCACCGCTGCCTCGCGCTGCCCGCCTTCTACCTCCCGCAGGCATCCGACGCCCCCGAGCGTGCGGCACAGGCCGCCGTGGAGGAGCATCGGGCCGTCGGACTGCACTACTGGCTCACCGCCGCCCCGCCGCCACCGCCGCAGTTCGGCGTACTGGCCAAATTGCTGCCGGGGGAGACCCAACTGCTCGACCGACTGCGTGCGGCACGCTTCGTCCGCCACACCGACCACCTCCCGCAGGCCTACCAACGGTTCACCGTGGACCTGCGCAAGGCGGTTCGGCACGGGCCACCCGACACCCACCGGCTCGAACCCGACACCCACCCGCTCGGGCAGGAACGCGCGGCACAGACGATCGTGGAGACCTGGGAGCACCTGTCCGCGCTGTGGGAACGCATGCGCGAGGTCGATTCCGACTACGCGGACCTGCGCACGAATCCGGTGGTCCAGCTCGACGGATTCGCCCACGCACTCACCGCCACCACACCGCCGGACCCCCCGGTCGGACCCACACCGATCCGCCGACGCGGACCAATGGCCCGGCCGGACGCCGCTCTGCGCACACCGACCGACCCGGTACCTGCCGAGGACCCCGACGAGCGGGCCGTACACCGGATGCGGGCCGCCGAGCTCGGTGCGACGGCGGACAGGCTGGTCGAGCAGTACCACCGCGAGCCGGATCTCTCTCTCCTGGACCGGGCCATCCCCGCCGCGGCCGAGGCGTGCCGACTGGTCGAGGAAGGCGGCGAGGACCACCTGCGCCATCTGGACCGGCTCGCCATGATCCGCGCCGGACGCTATCTGCACGCGCGGGAGCGGGCGGACATCGACGCGGCCATCGCCGACCACGAAGCGGCCGCGGCCTTCGCCGAAGCCGATCACATCCCCGTCCCGCTGCGCGTGATGCTGCGCTTCAACGCCGGGATGACCGTCCACCACCGCTACGAGCAGGCCGGGACCGTCGACGACCTGCGCCGCGCCATCGAGCACTGGCGCACCGCGGCCCGCACACCCGGCATCCCGCAGGAGCAGGCCATGACGCTGTTCCACGCGTACACCCACGCACTGCACGAGATGTACGGACACACCCAGGACCCCACCGTGCTCGCGGAGAGGATCACCGCCCAACGCGCCGCCGTCGACCTCGCCCCGCAGGATCCCAACCATGTCGGCTACCTCGCCGGCCTCGCGCTCCAGGTGATGGAGGAGCACAGAACGAGCGAAAACCCCGCCCTCCTCGCTGAGGCTGTCGAGCTGCTGCGCCAGGCCGCTCGGCTGGCCCGGCAGAGCGACCCGCGCAATCTCCTGCCGGTGCTGAACAACCTCGCACTTGCACTGCTCGTCCGACATGCCGAAGGCCACGACGACGCCGACTTCGACCACGCCGTCGCCGCCCTCGACGAGGCCGCCGCGATCGCCCCCCTCGGACCGACGCGCAGGGAACTGCTCACCAGCCTCGCCGACCTGTTAGAGCAGCGCCACGCGCAACGGGGCGACCCGGCCGACGCCGAACGAGCCGCCCTGGTCCGGTCCCAAGCCGCGGACATGCACGGCCGGTAGCCACGCTTGCGGTTCGTTGACCTTCCTAACTCCCGTCGTGGCCGAGGCCAGCCCGCCCCGTGCAGCAGCAGGCTGCGAGCCCCGTCCACTGGGCGTCCGGTGAGGTCATGGCGCCTGCCAGCCGGTGGCATCTACACGCGAGGTCTCTTGTGGTGATGATCATCTGAATGGCCCAGAACCCGCCAGCGAAGGAGGCAGTAGCTGCAAGATCGGTTGCATCACCGTCGATTGGTGGGCTGTTTCTCAACAGGCAGGAGTGGCCTGAACCACTCAAACTTCAGTGAGAACGCTCAACCTTCGCTGCGACAGATCACCCGCGCCCGCAGCCCAGCCACGGGAACGGTCGGCCCAGCAACAGGCCCTTAAACGGCTGGAGTTACCGTCAGGAGCGCCCCCACAGGAACGCGGACAGTAGAGCGGGAATACCGTCCGGTACCGGTCAGCAACGACCGCCTGCACCAACACAGCTGGTCACACCCGCCCGCGCGCTTGGCTCGGCCGCCACCGGGCAAGGCTGGGTGGCGAGACGTCTCACGCAGAGCTCAGCAGTACCTCTTCCAGATCCTGCCAGCGCGGTGGGGGCACAACAGCAGATCGCACGACAGTGAGGCAACCCCGGTCCAGACAGGCAACGGAGCGGTCTTCGGCCCGCGCCGGGCGTTCTCGCACACCGGCCTGGCGCGGGGGCTGCTCTCGCCAAGGACGGCCAGCAGCACCTCGCGCCGGGCGGACCCAGCGCGTCGGCGGGCACCCAGGTACCGCGGACGGGGGGATAGACGCCAGTTCCGCATCTGCTTCGGGAGTGGTCTCAACAGCCGCGCCACCCAGGTGTGCGGCCTGCTCTGCTGCGGGTCGGGGCGGGCTGTGCGCGAGGCACTGCCTGAAGCGGGCCCGATGAGGGCGGTGTGTGCATGCCGGGCAGGCTGTCGAGCAGCGGCCCCAGGCCGCCGTCTGGTTCCGGGCCGCCGCCATCCTCAGAGGGCACGGAGACGGATCGGTCAGGTCCACCGCATGTCGAGGGCTTCCAGAGCGTCGAGTTGTTCGCGGGTGAGCTGGGCGGGGTTGCGGCGCCGCTCTCTGATCCAGCGGCCCAGGTCGAGGGGATGGCCGTCGACGGTGCACACGTAGGTGGGGGGCACGTTCAGGTGCTGGTGGGAGCGCCAGAAGGTGCGGGCGGCGCGCAGGCCTCTGGCGAAAGCCCAGTCGGATGTACCGCGGGGCCGACGCAAGAGGAGGGCGAGGGGGTGGTCGAGCGGGAGGGCGCCGAGGAGGTTGTGCTGGATGTCGGTGAGATTGCCGAAGCGTTCGATCTGGTCGTCGATCCAGCGGGTGAGGGGATGGTCGTCGCTGTCCGGGCTTAGGTCAGGGAAGGCGAGTTCGCCGCGTCGGGCTGCCCTGAGTGCGTGGGCGTAGGTGCGTTTCCACTCCTCTTTCCAGCCGAAGGCCCACCAGGGGTAGATGTCGCTGAGGGCCCGGTGGTAGCAGTACGGCAGCGTGCGCTTGCGGGCTTCTCGGCGTCGGTCGGCCATCCATCGGCCCAAGGCGATGCCTGCGTGGCGCTCGTCGGCCTGCGGGGCGAGGTGGCCGTGCTGGGCGGTGTAGTCGCGGGCGATGTCGAGTTTGTATTCGATGCTGTGGGGCGGGTGCCGCCAGGTCATGCCAAGGGTGGTCAGGCGTTTGACGCGGTCGGGCAGAAGCATGCGGTTGGCGCGCAGGGACCGCTGCTGGCCGAGCCACCAGCCCAGGTAGAAGCGGTCGGCGGTCACGTGCCGACTGGCGACGTCGAGGTCGCCGTGTTCGGCGTGGTAGCGCTGGGCCTGCTCGAAGCCCAACTCCCAGATCTGGTTGGGCGCATCGACGTGATCGAGGCCCAGGACGGCGAGGATTTCGTCGACTCGTTCGGGACGGGCTGCGAGTTCAGGCTGAGTGGGTTCGCCTTCCCAGTTGAGGTATTCGACACGGTGAAAAACATGCTCGTCATAGACGCTGAGTTCGATGAGGACTTGGTAGATCAGGTGGAAGCGGGTGCGCCGGGTGGCCTGTCCGATGTCCTCCCCGGGTGCGCTGTAGACGGGGATGATGATGGTGGAGATCTTGCCGTCGCCAGGGGTCTGGCGCAGGGTGCGGCCGACGGACTGGACGATGTCGATGGTGCTGGTCTTGGGGTGGGCGAACAGCAGGGAGTCGATGGCGGGGATGTCGATGCCTTCTGCGCAGCAGCGGCAGTTGGTCAGGACTGCCCGGCGCGGCTGAGTGTCGGTTGCGGATGTGGACAGCGGAGCAGTGCGGAAGGCTGCGTAATTCTCGTAGCGGACGAAGGGTTTCTGTTTGGAGTTGACGGTGTTGACCTGGAGCCGGGACGGGTCGTGGCCGGGCATGCGGGCGGCCGTCTGCGGCAGTGTTTCGGCGCAGGTTTCGGCTGCCGCGATGCAGGGGTGGAAGGTGAGGGTCCGCCTGAGGTCGTAGCGTTTTTGGGCTACCAGGAGGGCGACTTGGGCGGCGGCGGTCCGTAGTGCTTCGGCGGTGTAGTTGTTGGTGCCGCGCAGGATACGGCGAAGGTCCTTGTCGGTGATCGTGATGACGCTGATGCGGTAGTCGGCAAGCAGGCCCTGCTGGATGGCTTCGGCCATGGACAGTCGGTAGACAACCGGTCCGAACAGACTCTGGTCGTCCATGGAGGCGACTTGAACGCCGGGTCCAGCTCCCCAGCGCTCGAACTTGCGGAACGTGGCGGTCATGTAGAGGCGGTGGCGGGCGGGCAGCGCGTCGTTGTCGTGGACGGCTGCCCAGGCGTTGTCGACGCGGCCTGCGGTGTGGTGGGCTTCGTCGGCGACGACGACGTCCCAGTCCGGCAGCTGGTAATCGGCGTGCGCCTGGACGACTTTGAACAGTGACTGGTAGGTGCAGAACACGTTGAGGGCGCCGTCGGTGTCTGCGGCGGCCTCCATGATGCTCTCAGGCGTGTTGACTACGGTCAGTGTCTTGGCAAGGGAGCGGCTGAGGGCTTCGTCGGGCGAGCAGATGCCGAGGTAGCGGCCGGGGCGGCCCTCCCGGTGCCAGAGCTGTGCGGTCTGTTCGAGCAGGGCCTGCGAGGGGACCAGGACGAGTGCCCGGCCCTGGGGAGCAGTCTCCTGGACGGTGTGGAGGGCCACGTGGGTCTTGCCGGTTCCGGTGGCCATGGTCGTGGTGACGCGTGTGGCGCCTTCATCGAAGTGGGTGACGATGGCGTCGACGGCCATGTCCTGGTGACCGCGCAGCGGTGTCCTGAGTCCGTTGAGGGTCAGTGTTGCCACGTGTGGTCCTCCCCCTGAATCTCGTGGCGGTCCTGGCCTCGAGGGTGAGGAGGTTCCCGGCAGTCCGTGACCGGGGCCGAGGAGGTTCACTCGAAGGAGCTATCGGGTCTTGACTGCCTGCGCGAAGCGGCACGAGTGTCCTGGTGGGGCGTGTCGTGTCGTGCCGGGGAGGGAGGGTTCCATGGACTGGACGGGTTTGCTGGGGCCGAGCCGTCCGCTGCCGGTACAGGTACGGCCGGTGGGCGGGGAGTCGACCGGATCGTTCGTGCGGCGGCTGGGACGGGCCAACGGTCTGAACCTGTCCTCGTTCCTCGACCGCGTCGGGCAGGGTGAGGCGTCCCAGGACCCGGAGCAGGTGGAGAAGTACCCCCAGTACACCGAGATGAAGGTGAACGCAGCGGGCCGCACCTACTTGTCGGTGCTCTCGGGCATGGACGTGGGGCTGCTGCAGTGGGCGTTGCCGTCACTGGCGGACGACCTGCTGCTGCCCGGCACAGGGCCGGCGGTGTGGCAGTGGCCATGGGAAGCGGAGGGCGGGCATCTGGTGCCGTGGTGCCCGTCGTGCGGACACCGGCGGCAGGTCGGTGAGCGGGTGTGGCTGATGTCGGCGGACAGCTGGCGCGTGTGCGGCCGGCATCTGCGGTGGACGGACGACTCGCGCAGCACCGATCCGGAGGCTGTGTCGGTGGCCGCGCTGGCGGAGTGCGTGACAGCGCACCGGGACAGGCTGCGGTTGCAGCGCAGGTTCAAGTCGGCCGGCGAGGAGTTGTTCGCCGACGCCTGCCAGGTCATGTACCAGTGGTGGACGTATGCGCCCGACACGCTGGTGTGGGTGCAGCGGGCCTGGACGGCGGGGCTGGAGGCCCGTTCGGCACGTGCTGTCCCACTGGTCGTCTTCCCCGAGGCGGTCGGGCTGGCCTGGCTGATGCTGCGGTTCGAGCAGGCCGGGCAGCGCACGCCGCAGGACCGGGCCCGGTGGCTGGCCCTGGTGCAGCATCAGGCGGACGTGTGGGACATCGACTTTTCCGCGGGCAAGAACGCGCTGTTGCAGTGGCTCGAGCGCCACAGCCGTCCTGCCGCGGCAGCCATACCCACTGCGGCAGGACGGCGGCAGCCCGTGCTGGCGGAGCGGCACAACCGGATTGCCGCCCGTACCGGCTCCCTGCAGCAGCGCTCGTGCATGCCCGCCGTATGAGCCCTTGAGGAGACTCTGGGCTGACGAAAGCTGCCTGCGCCACTCGGCGCACGCCGCCCCGACCCAACCGCCCCGCACGGCTGAGTGCCGGCGTGCGGAACATCCTGCGCGCTGCGCCGCTTTGCCGCCCTGCCCGCCGCGCTGCTGCCTCGTGGCGCATGTCGGCTCTTCCGCCTCGCGGCCGACGCGCGCCGGGGACCCCGCCCGCCGGGGCCCCGCTCAAGGGGCGCGGACCGTCGTGACGATTCTGTCAAGAGCATGCCCCTCGAAAGGGGGACGTCTCGCTGCCGGCCCGCTGTGCGCTGCCGGACGCGGCCATCCTGGGATCGGCGGGGAGGTGCCATGCGTGACGTGCGGGTGTGTCATCTGGATGAGCGGGGTGAGCTGGTGTCGGCGGCACCGGCCAGCCTGGTGGGGGTGGCGTTGGAGGAGCGGCGTCCGCCGAGCGAGCCGGTGGCCTTTCACGGTCGTCCCGGGAAGCTCTCCGACTGGTGGTGTGCCACGACCGGTGGGCACGTGGTGTGCGGTTCGCTGCGGCGCCGTCGGGTGGCGCTGGAGCTGGATTTCGATCCGGAGATCGCCTGGATCGGCGGGGAGCCGGCGGAACTGCACTGGCAGGGCGCGCGGGGCAAGCGGCGCTGGCGCCCGGATTTCGTGGTGCGCACGGTCACCGGGGCACGCCGGATCGTGCTCGTGCAGCCCGAGAAGGACGGCCCCCAGTGGCGGGAGGATCTGGAGGTCGCACGCCAAGTCGCGATGGCGGCCGGCTGGCAGGTGTCGGTGCGGCATGTGCCAGAGGGGATGCGCCTGGCCAATCTGGAGTGGGCCGCCGACTATCGGCAGGCGGTGCGAGTGCCGGCCGCGGAGCAGGACGCGGTCAAGGAAGCCTTTCGCCGCGAGCGCCCCATCGGTGAGGGCGCGCGGGCCAGTGGCGTGCCGTACGCCGCGGCACTTGATCTGGTGTACCGGCTGGTGTGGCAGCGCCGTCTGGAGATCCACTGGGACCAGCCCCTGATGCCTCGTGCGACGGCGTGGCTTGCCGATGGAGCGGCATGAGCGGGCCGGACGCGTTCACACCGGGGCAGGTGCGTCTGGGCGATCGGGTGCTGTGGCAGGGCGTGGCCCACCAGGTGGTGGCCTTTCACGGTGCGAACGTCGTGCTCCTGTCCGAGGAGACGTCCACGCCGGTGGAGGTGCTGTACACCGCAATGGTCTCCGTGCCGGGCTTCGCCGTGCTGGATGGTGACGGCTCCCCCGTCACGTCGACTCCGATGCCCGCCTTGGATGCTCCGCCGTCCAAGGCCCAGCGCAAGGAGGCCAGGCGGTGGCATCGGCATATGAAGGAGCTCGACACCGGGCTGTTGCCTGGCAGCAGCCGGGCCCGGCCCGGATACGAGCCGGGAGAAACGACGCTGGCCGAGCGTTATGCGTGCAAGTCACGGGAGTTGGCGGTTGCAGGTGTTGAGATCAGCCCCAAGACGCTGGAGTCGATGCGGCTGAAGTGGAAGCGCGCGGGCGAGAATCCGCTGGTTCTGATCGAGCGGCGCCCGCGCGAGGTCGGGCATCGCACGGACCCGCGGGTCATCGAGATCATGCGGGAAGTGGTGATGGGCCACGGCCGCGGGTCAGGGGTGGACATCCAGGCTGTCCGGGAGGAGGTGCTGGACGTCGTCCAGGACCGCTTCAAGGCGGAGTTGGAGGATCCGCAGGAGGCGCAGCGGCTGCTGCTGAAGCGGGCCACGTTCTACCGGCGGATGGAGGACACCGGGCTCGCCGAGTACCTGGCCGCCCCCACGAAGCGGCGCGCCCAGCGAGCCAGTAAACCGCCTCCTCCGTACCGGCCCTCTCATGCACTGCGGCCGGGTGAGGTGGTGCAGATCGACACCTCGCCGCTGAAGGTGAGGGCGCTCGGGGACAATGCGGAGGTCATCTCGGCCGAGCTGACCTCGGCGATCGATGTGGCGTCACGTTCCAATTGCGCTGTGATGGTTGTCCCGGTGGTTACCGGGGAGGGTTCACCGGGCAAGCGGATCGGCGGCCGGGCGACTCGGGCCTACGACCTGGTGCTGCTGCTGGCGCAGTGCTTTGCCCCGCTTGCCTGGCGTCCGCACTGGGATCCCCTGGCGCTGGCCGCCAACTCGGTGCTGCCGTACCAGGACTTGCGCGACGCCGATGAGCGGTTCGCCCGTGCCGTGGCGGCGCGTCCGGTCATCCATCCACGCACGGTGATCATCGACCAGGGCAGCCCCTACCTGAGTGAACACTTCAAGTACGTGTGCGAGATGCTCGACATCACCATCGTGTACGCGCGCAAGGACACCCCGACCGACAAGCCGATCAAGGAGCGGTTCTTTCGCACTCTGGGCAGCCGGTTCAGCCAGCACGTGGTGGGCTGGACCGGTACCGGCTTCGCCCACCGAGGGCTGGGGGTCGACAAAGGCCCTCTGTATCCCATCAACACGCTGCAGGACCTGGCCGAGCAGTGGGTCGCCCTCGACTACCAGCAGACACCGCACAAGGGGCTGCGCAGCCCGTTCACCCCGGGCCTGGTTCTGTCGCCGAACGAGATGTACGCGCAGCTGATGCCCATGACGGGCTACCGGCCGCGGCCGATCACCGCGGCCGAGGCACGCGAGATGCTGATCCCGGCCTGGGTGAAGATCTCCGACAAGGGCATCACCATCGAGAACCGCACCTACCAGAGTACGGACCGACGGATGCGGCTGCTGATCGAGCAGCGGTCCGGGATCAACGAGCACAACGACCGGTTCAAAGCGCGCTACAACCCCTACCACCCCGAGGTGGCCCACCTCTTCGACCACCTGTACACGCAGGAATGGATCGAGGTGGAGTTCATCTACCGGGACCTGCTCGACGACCGGTGGACGCAGGATCTGTGGGAGCGGGGCACCGCGGCGGTCGTGGACAACGGCGGCCGCAAGGACGACCAGCTGGCGATCGTCAAAGCGGTGCGGGCACTGCGCCGTTCACTGCGCCAGGGCCCCGGCCGCGCTTGGAAGGCCGCCCCCAAGATCCCGTTCCAGGGGCTGGAAGTGGCCGTAGAACCCGAGCCGGTGGTGGACCCGTATGCGGGTGTGTCCATCGACATCGAGGCGGTCACCGCCTACCCGGCCCTGCCCATCGCCGGCCGGGAGATCGACCGGCCTCCGGCACCCAGCGACGCAGACGCTCCGTAAGAGACAGCTGCCCACCGACCGCGCCCGTGGGGCACGGCGGGCTCCCTTCCGTCCCCCAGGAGGACACCGTGGCAACCTCCGCCGCCGCCCGCACCGCCGCACGCGCCGAGCGGGAACGACAGATCCTTGACCATGCACGGGCCGCGCCGATGGCGCCACGCTGGATCTTCACCCTGCAAGGCTGGAACGCCTACGTCCACGAGATGATCGAGCGCCCCGAGATCGCGGACTTTGCCCCCCTCGGTACCCCGGTCACCTCCGACGACGCCCGCCTGCGCTACCACGGGCATCTGCTGCTGGTCCCCAATCCCCCCTTCGATGCGGCGCTGTTGAAGACGCACCGGCTGCTGCTGGTCAACCGCAACCGGCGCGAGGGATTGATGGACCGGGTGATCGACGGGCCGCCCGGCACCGGCAAGACCTTCCTGCTGCGGGCCATCGGCCGGGAATTCCAGACCACCATCGAAGAAGCGCACGACGACCGGATCCCCGTGGTGCACATCATGGCCCCGCGGGATGCGGACAGCCTCGTGAACTGGGTATGGGCGATCGCCGAGTTCCTCGGACTGGCCCCGGCGCCACTGACCGAGGACGAGGTGCGTCAGCCGAGGCGCACGCCCGACCTCTCCCAGTCCGTGTGGCACGTCCTGGAGCGGCGCTGGACCCAACTGCTGCTCGTAGACGGTATGCAGCGGGTGCACCCCGACCAACTCGTCCCGGTGCTGCACTACTTCGACGACCTGCGCGAGGAACTCGGCATCACGACCGTCTTCTGCGGCACCGGTGCCCGCGAGATCGTACGGGCGGCCCGCGTGAAGGCGGACGGCCTCAGCGAGGCATATCAGGGCCTGAGTCTGCGGGCGCCGGTCATCGCCGGCGAGGACGGCAGGCAACACAAGGTCCTCCCCCAGGCGGATCCCAGCCGGCTGCCGGTGACCTGGCTCGACCCCATCCCGCTGTACGACGGCGACCAGGAGACCTGGCCCAGCGTCTTGCGCAGCTTCGAAGAGGCCCTCTGCCTGCACCGGCTCTCGCCCCATGCCCTCGTCCGTGAGGCCAAGTACCTGCACCGCCTCACCGGCGGCTATCTCAAACTGCTGTCCCAGCTCATCTGCCAGGCAGCCATCACCGCCATCGAAGAAGGCATCGAGGACATCACGCCGGAGCTGCTGAAGGGCATCGACATCGGCGGTTGATCGCCTGGGTGTAGCCGGCAGAGCGACTGCGTTCCGCACTGGAGACACCTCGGTTATCGGCCGTCTTTGTCCGTTCGGTGACTGGCTGAACTATCGAGCTCGAATCAACGGTGTTCACCCGGCCCGGGTGGGGAACTGCCGGACGAGGGTGTCGAATTCACTGTCGGGGCTGGTTTCCTCGACCAGGATTCGTTCGATGGAGACGATTCCGCTGTTGCGCCAGTGTTCTATCGCGCACGAAGTTCGCGGCGCAGCACGTGTGATGAGGGGGCCGACGCCCGACTGCAACCAGTGGTTGGTCCCGCACTCGACGGACACCGGGGTTGCCCAGTCTGCGGGTTGGCCGTGGCGCGATGACTCGCCCGAACTGCCGGGGGCGGTGGGAGCATGTCCGAGTCGGCCACCTCGGCATATCTTTGCGTGCAATCGTGATCGATATCGCGCGTCTCTATTCCCGCCTGATTCACATCCTGGCTTCTATTGATCATTTGTCGAAGGTCACCCCGCTGGTGTCAGTGGCCCCTTGTACGGTCTCCGCTGTGGTTTCCGAACCCATGTAGCCCCAAAACCTTTGGTGGGGCAGGGAAAGGGGGGCCTCGCGATGAGCGATGCTCAGTACGCCCTCGGGCGGAAAGTGATCAGTGCGGCGCTGCGCGCCGGGGTGGCCTGGACCCGGCGGCTGGAGGAGCCGCGGGCCTGGCATGAGATCTCCTGCATGCACGGCGTCATCCAGGGGCACCTCCCTCTGGGCACCGGACCCGAGACACCTGCCGGCCTAGTCGGCAGCCTCACCCGTCCGCTGCGGTCCTGGGTCCCTCTGGACTGGTCCGGCCTGTCTGCCGAGATGGGCGACCTCGTGATTCTGGAGGACGGACACGACCAGCAGCCCGCGCAGTTGACCGAGGAGGCTTACGAAGTCGGCTGCTCCTACCTTGAGGTGCTCTTCGACCCGGCTACCGGCGGGCTGGACGGCGGACGGGACTGGCTGCCGACCTGGTCGTGGCAGACGGCGGAACAGACCGAGCACGCCGTCTACCGGCAGTTGGCCGGCGGCAGCCAGGCGCAGTACGTAGCCGGCCGGCTGATGCTGGTGGAGGTTCCCACCGGCACCGAAGACAGCATCCTCGAGGAGTACACGCGGCGTGGTGGCACGCGCATGCAGGTCTACCGGCCGCTGCCGGCCGAGCGCAGCTGTGTGCGGGCGGGTGCGGTGTGGTGGTGGCCGTGCCCGGTGTGTGCGTACCCGATGCGGCTGACGGGTGAGCTGCTGCGCTGTGACTTCCTGCCGCACCAGCGCAAAGCCCGTGCGCTGCTGCGGCCGGGGCGGCGCCCCGGCGATCCGCCGGAGGTGGTGAACGGGCCCGCAGGGCTGGCGGCTTGCCGCGGTGAGGGTGTGCTGTGCCTGGACTGGCCGGTGTGGCGCCATCTGACGGTCCCGGGGCTGACCGAGGTGGAGCTGATGCGGTGGCTGGAGCGCAAGGGGCTGGAGGTGGAGCGGTGGGGTGAGATGGACTCCTGGGACGTCGGGGTGACGCTGCCGAGCAGGCGGTGCCTGGTCGACGTCAAGGACGTCGCCAACGAGCAGAACATCGTCGACCGTCCCCCGCGGGCGAAGACGATCGTGGTGCCGTCCTACCGGTCGGAGCAGGTCAAACCCTTGCGTGCGGCGCTGGAGCCGGGCGGATACACGGTGCACACGGTGGCGTCGTTCAAGCGCATGGTCAGCACTCAGTTGCAGCAGGGGGCGGCATGAGCAGCACGGCCGGCAGCCGGAGTGCCACAGTGCCGCTGGTGGTCAGGGCCGCCGTCTTGCTGGCGGCCCGGCTGTTTCCCAACCGGGCTCCGCAGGAAGAGTCGGGATGGCGGCAGATGGCCCGTCTGGACGACGCTCACTTCCTGCTGTCCGGGCACCTGCCGTTGTGGGAGCAGTGGCCGGCGCTGTCCGAGGACGACCGGCTGCGGGTGGCCCGGTTGCTGCGCAGGCGTCCCGCCTCACTGGCCCAGCGCACCGTCTTCCTCGATGAAGCCGCCCAGGTCGCGGCGGCCGGCGCGGGTGCGGAGTTCGCGGCGGCCGACGAGGACGGACTGGTCGTGGTGATGCCCGCGGCCGACTCGGGGACGCGCATCGACGATCTGCTGGCGGAGATCGACGGCCATGTGGCCCGCAATGCCCGCTCGCGGCGACGACTGCCGGCCGGAGCCGGGCGCTACTTCTCCGAGCTGCGGATTCCCGACCCGCTGAGCCCGTCGCGGCGGGCTGTCGGCGTCCACTACGACCTGCGCGTTGCCCAGCCGGGGAAAGCAGCGGCGGGGGCGCTGCAGGACAGCGCAGGACTCGATGATCTGCGGATCCCCCTCGACGCCCTGGATGACCTGGCAGGGCGTCTCGATGCCGCCTACAAGGAGCAGCACAGGGCGAAGGCCGTCGCGGACCTTCGAGAGCATCTGCACCATGCGGACGGCTCGGCGCTGGGCGAGGAGTTTCATGCGCAGGCGGGGACCATCTCGGTCCTGCACGCCCCAACGGGGCTGGGAAAGAACATCGCCTCGGAGCTGATCGCCCTGTGGTGTGCTCGCCAGGGTCTGACAGCGGCTTTGGTGGTGCCGCAGAACGCGCAGGTGATGCAGACGGTGGCGCGGCTGCGCCGGGACGCGAAGACTCTGCGCAAAACGGACAAGAAGGACGACGACGCCCGGGTGCCGGTGGTGGTGCCGCTGATCTCCACGCGCGGTATGCAAAAACTCGCCGAGGACACGGCGGGCAACGTGCACGACGATGCCGAGCACCGTGACTGGGTGTTCGCGGAAATGTCCTACAGCTGCGCCCTGACCGCG
Organism: Streptomyces sp. NPDC051987; assembly: GCF_040680735.1. NCBI lineage: Bacteria > Bacillati > Actinomycetota > Actinomycetes > Kitasatosporales > Streptomycetaceae > Streptomyces > Streptomyces sp. NPDC051987. Next base: position 64,890 of record NZ_JBFAXI010000036.1, read on the forward strand.
CACGCGGCGCCCGAGGCGCGGGGGGTGGAGACGTGGGATCCCGGCAACGAACCGTGTGACCAGCTGAAGGACTCTGCGGGCAAGACACGGTGCTGTCCGTGGCGTGCCACCTGCGGCAAGTTCCGTCATCACCGTGCCGCGCTGGGCGCGGACATCATCGTCACCAACCACACCAATTTCCTCATCGGGCGTGTGCACGTTCCGCTGGCCGACCACGGCGTGGAGCGCCGGGACGTGACCGTGGAGGAACTGCTGCTGCGCCGGGCACATGTGGTGATGATGGACGAGGTCGACGCGCTGCAGGCCAAGGCGTTCGACGAGAGCGCCAAGAGCGTGCTGCTGGCCCGGTACGGATCGGCCAGCAGTCCGGTGCGTGAGCTGGAGGAGCAGTTCAGCCGCCACTGTCTGCGGCTGAGCCGCGAGGTCGAGGAGTATCTGCACCCCAAGATCAAGCGGCTGTCGTGGCTGGCCGAGACGTACGTGTCGCATCTGGCTCGGGGGGCCATCACGCCGGACAGGGAACGGCGCAGGCTGGTGGTACCACGGCGGTGGGACGCGATGCTGGCGCACCGGATCTTCAAGCTGAAGCCCGGGGACAGGCCCAGCGAAGCACACATGCGCACCGTCAACCGGCTGTTCAGCAAGACCGGTGAGCTGGAAGGGGCCGAAGAGGTCGAAGGGCTGGAGGAACTGCGGGCCGTGCTGTCGTCGCTGACCGACCTGTCGGACGACGGCAGCCTGAGCGCCGCCACCCTGGCCGAACTCGCCGACCGGTTCCGCAAGGTCACCGGGGACGTCTCATCGGAGGAAGCTGCCGGGGATGTACCGCCTGAGGATGTAACCAATCTTGTCCAGTACGCGGCCCGGCGGGCCTTCTTGGAGAAGAGCCGCGAGATCCTGCGGCAGATCGTGGGGGCGGCACCGGCCCTGCAGGGGGCTGGGATGACGGCCTCCAACGATCTGGCCGAGGTGCTGTCGTCGCACGTGCCGTGGCGTGCGGCACCCTACGGGCCGCTGGGACGGCCGCTGTTCGCGTTCAGTGAGCACTTCAACGACCAGGACCTGGCGGCGACCGCACTCACCCTCAAGAGCTTCGTGGGCGACCCGCACAGTCACATCAGCCACCTCGGCGACGTCACAGCGCTGGCCCACGGCGGCCGGCGGCGTGTGGTGATCGGGCTGTCGGCCACCGCGCACATGCCGCGGGCACCGCGGCATCATCTGCTCACCCCCCCGTCGTGGTACGTGCCGGACGACGTCAACGGCAGTCTCAGCGCCGTGCTGGACAAGGTGCAGCACAAGGAGGGGAGCTGGGCGCGGGTCTCGGGGCTGAGTGGACAGCGGCGCGAGGACGCCTACCGGGAGATGGGTGCGGCGCTGTGGCCGCGGCTGGATGCCGAGCTGGCGGAGGTCGCCGCTGATCCGGCGAGGGCGCATCGGGCGCACGTACTGGTGGCATTCGAGGCCTACCACGCCGGGCCTCTGCTGGCGCAGGGCCTGGTGTCGGCCGGTGCGCCGGCCGGGGATATCTGTGTGGCGGTGCGGCCGCAGGACGTGCCGCGCTACGAGAAGCATCCGCCGGGCTGGGTGCCCGTCCCGGCGGACCGGCTGGAGCAGTTCCCGTTGCATGTCGGCCATGGGCAGTGCCGGTTCCTGCTGGCTCCCATGGCGCGCGTGGAGCGGGGCCTGAACATCGTCGACCAGGGCGGGCGGTCGCTTCTGCATGTGGCCTGCCTGGTGGTGCGGCCGGTGCTCGTGATGGAAGAGCCGGCCGTGCTGCTGGCCATGGTCAACTCGCTGGCCTACCGCGATGTGCCTCCGCCCGGCGAGGAGCCGGCCGTGATTCTGGAGCAGCTACGGCTGTCCGGGGGGCGCACGTTCGAGGAGATCAGGCGGGGCTCGCACTACTTCAAGGACCTCGGCCAGGATGTGAAGACCGCGATCGTGGCGGAGATCCTGACCCGTCTGATCCAGCTCGGCGGCCGCACCCGCCGCGGCGGAGACCACGGCAGCCTGCACCTGGCGGACGCCGCGTTCACCGAGACCGCGGCGGACTCCACCCTCCCCCACCTGCTGCACACACTGCGCACGCAGTGGCAGCGGCGCGGTGAGTGGGACCTCATCGACCGGATCTACCGCTCCACCCTCGACATCCTGCTGAGCCTGGCCGACCACGACCTTCCCGGGGAGACGCCGTGACCCGCTCCGCCAAGAGCCCCAGTGAGCTGAGCACGCTGTCGTTCGCGCTGACCGGCGAGCTGATGGGCGCGGTGCACGTGTACCCGCTGCCCGGGGAGTTCAGCCAGGCCTGGTCGCGGCTGCCCAAGCCGCGTTCGGTCGACGCGCAGCGCCCGACCGCCTCGCTCGCGGCGGCGGCCCGTGCGGTCACGGGACGGCGGCTGGTGTTCACCGACCCGGAACGCCCGCCGCTGACCGGGCCGTGGACCAGGCGCGCGCTGATCGTCACGTCGGAGCCGCTCGACTTCACGGTGTGGCGGCGGCTGGTCCGGGAATGGGAGGGCCGGCTGCCCGGCTGGGGGGGCCAGGACACGCTCAGCCAGTACCTGGCCGACGAGGTCGGCGGCCCCTACCCGCTGGAAGAGGTCCTGCACCGCGACCGCGAGGGCCGCATCATGGGCCCGAACTGGGCTTTCAGGGTGGCGAGTTGGCGCCTGGCCCAGCTGCTGCGCCGAGAGCCCTGGCAGGTCGACACGCTGGCCGAGCCGCTCGAGCTCGTCCTGGAGTCGGAAGGCGACCTGCTGACATGGGCGCAGCCGATGGAGCGGGAGGCGAGCTGGGTCGACGAGGCCACCGGGGAGCGGCGCCGGCGTGTGGGGCACGCCATGGACCGCATCCACATCGACGTCGACCCGGCTCCCGGAGGCCGGATGCTGGTCGCGCATCTGGAAGCACGCACCGCGCGGATCGCCACCGGCTGGTACGGGGTCAAGAACGCGCATGTGTGTCATCCCGCCAACCCCGACATCGTGCTCAAGGCCCCAGTGCACGTGCGGTGGGCCAAGGACGATCACGGCCAGTGGGTGCTGAGGTCGGCGCAGTACAAGGGTGCGACCGCGCAGATCGTCGAGGCGTGCGGGATCGCTCCGCTGCCCGACCCGTTCGCGGTCGACTTCGACAAGCCCGGCCCGGTGCGGGGCATCCACACCACGGCCTCGCACCCGATCGGCAAGGGGGCCGGCTCGCGGCTGATGCGGCGGCTGGAGGAGCACGCCAGCCGGATGCTGGACGCCGCTCCCCTGACCTATGCCGGGAGCAGCGTCAGGGTTCCGCAGCTGTCGCCCGAACCGTCCGCGGTGGTGGCCCCGGATAAGGTCCTGCCCGCCGTGGTGGCGGCCGGTTTCGAGAGCCTGCGGCTCGTCGCCCTGTACGAGACCGGGGCGTGGAAGGAGCGGGTCCTGGCCCAGTTGGGCCGCGACTTCGCCCAGCCAGACCTGCACGCACTCCAGGACGGGCACACCACGGTGCTGGCACCGGGGCTGCAGTTGCTGATGGTGCGGGTTCCGGAACTCGTGCGGCACGGCCCGCACAGCCGGGCCCCCGTCCTCAACGGTCTTGCGATGCTGCGGCCGTCCGATCCGGGCGAGCTCGTCGCCGCCCTCGTGGAGACCTCCTTTCCGGCCCGGGGTGAGGCGGATGCCAAGGCCGCGCTCAAGCCGCTGTTCGCCGCCCGCGATCTGCCGTCGCAGTTCTTGACGATGGCCTCGCTCGGCGACCTCTACCAGCCCAGCCTCAACGAGAAGATCGCCCGGGCGCGTGCGGTCCGGGCCGGCCAGGAGCCGCCGGCGGTGGCGCGTAAGGAGGACGCCGCGGCGCAGATCGCCACCGGGGGTCTGCTGACGGACTGCGGCGTCATCGACGACCGGCTGGCAGCCGCCGCCTGCCACCCCCTGACCCGGGACACCGCGCTGGACCGGCGGGCCTGGCTGGTGGGGCTGTGGACACGCCTGCACCGCTTCCCGCGCATCCGCGGGCGTGCCGCCACTCCCCCGGTCCTGGCCGTCACCCTGGTCGCGCTGAAGGCCTCGCACCACCCGGATGAGAGGTACTGGCCGGCACTGATGTACAGCGGCCAGCGGTGGCTGCCCCTGGCGGCCGGCCGCACCCACCACCATGCGGGACCGATCGGCCTGCCCGGCCACCATCTGCGCGACGACCAGGGCGGCCCCGCCCGGGTACGTGATCATGTGGAGCAGGCGCTGGCGCAGCTGCCCGGCGACCGCGGCGTGGTGGTCTTCACCGAGCAGCACCGGGACCTGTGGCCGGGTCTGGCGAATCCCACCCTGGGCGACGGGCTGCTGCCCGGGCTGTCGCTGGCCGCCCGCGGCCGGGACATCGCCGTCGTCCGTGTCACGCACGGCAGCCGCACTCCACGGCCCACCCACCGCGCCGGCGGCAGCAGCAGACGGCCCAGCGACACCGACAAGGCGGCCATGCCGGAGAGAGTCCTGTACGTCTCGGACCACGGCGGGGTCAACTCCTGGCTGTTCGCAGCGGAGACGCGGCAGCACAAGGGCGGTCAGCGCACCGGTACCGACTACACCCGCCGCACCCTGCCGGAGACCTCGCAGAGCAAACTCGGCACCGACTTCCACGCCATCACCCGCACCGAGTACACCGTCGCCCGGGCCGGCAGCTGGCAGGAGGAACGGCTTGTCGGACTCGCGGCCCGTCTCTCCCAGCAGTCCGCCAGCTGGAACGGCCGCACCCTGCTGCCACTGCCGCTGCACCTGGCCCGCAACGCCGACGAGAAGCATCCCCAGTACGTTGCCGACGGCGAAGACGACGGACCCGAATAGCCGCGCCGGCCGGTTCGCAGACGGTGCCCAGCCAACCAGGCGCTCTCCTTCTGTCCGGCCGCCCTGCCTGCGCCGCAGACGACCCGACGGGCCCCTGAGGTCCGTCGGGAGCGGCAAGGAGAATGCGGGGTGTGATCCAACACCTGGTGCAGGAACCTCTCCCCCGGGCCGAAGGGCTCCAACATGATCAGTGGCGTGCGATCGAGGACGCATACGGGCGTCTTGCCTCTGCTGTCACGGCAGATGACCGTCCGCTGATCGTGGGCTCGGCCAAAGAACTGGCCGAGTGCGTCGCCCGGGTCACGCTCGTGGCTTTGTAGGTGGAAACGGACACCACTTGCCGACGAGTCTGAACACCACTTGCCGATCACAGGGCCGCGAAATGTCGATGAGAACTGACACCACTTCGGCGGGGACAGCCGACGTTCGCAGGCGTTGACGGTGGGTGCCGCCGCCCGTTTGGGACCTGTCCGGGCGATCACGCAGGCTTTGTGGCGCCGATGGTGGGCCCTTCGCTCCCCCGCTGGCTGTCGCTGAATTGCAGAAGCCCGAGAGCCGGTCCGGGCCCGTTCAGTCGGCGTCGGGTCCCTGCTCCGCCGCGGTGTCGTAGGCGGCGCGGGCCTCGGCGACCGCGGACCGATGCCGCTCGGCCCAGCCCACCAGCCCGGTCAGTGAGGTGTGGAGCTCCCAGGCCATGGGGGTGAGGCTGTACTCCACCTTGGGCGGCACGGTCGGATACACGGTGCGAACGAGTAGTCCGTCCCGCTCCAGCCTGCGCAGGTTGAGAGTGAGCATCCGTCGGCTGATGCCGTTGATGGCGCGTTCCAGTTCGGTGAAGCGGACCGGGCCGTGGGCGGCGGCGATCAGGATCCCGATGCTCCACTTGCCCGCCACGCGGTCGAGTACCTCGGTGACCGGGCAGGCTTCGTCCCTCAGCGCCTCGGCAACATGCGTGTGACTGCGTGACATAAATGTGCCTCCTTCCGCTGACGAGCAAGGTTACCGACGATGACTGCTGTAACACGTCGTGAACCAAAGGAAGAAGACATGTCCGTGCGTGCTCTCGTCGTCGATCCCTCCGCGCCCGCCGCTGTCCGTCTCGCCGAGGTTTCCGACCCCGTGCCCGGGCCAGGCCAGGTCCTGGTGGACGTCTCTCACGCCTCGTTGAACTACGGCGACCTCAACGACGCCCGCTCCGGTCGCGTCCCCGTGGGTGCAGTGCTTGGTTCGGACGCTGCCGGGGCGGTGGTTGAAGCCGCAGCCGACGGAACCGGCCCGGCGGTGGGGACCCAGGTGGTGGCCCTGACCTCGGGGGCGTTCGCTGAGCGCGTCGCGATCGACGTCGGTGCGCTTGCCGAGATACCGAAAAACCTGGAACCGGCGCAGGCGGTGGCCCTGCCGGTCGCCGGAGTGGCTGCACTGCGCTCGCTGCGGGCCGCCGGGCTCGGACCGGGCAAGAGGGTGCTGATCACCGGCGCCTCCGGCGGAGTTGGCCGGTTCGCCGTCCAGCTGGCGGCGCGGGCCGGTGCGCATGTGATCGCGTCCGTGGGCTCGGCCACCCGCAGGGAGGGGCTGGCCGAGGCCGGCGCCGGCGAGGTGCTGATCGGACTGGAAGGACTCCAGCTACCGGTCGACGTGGTCATCGATAGCGTCGGCGGCCCCCAGCTGGTTGCGGCGTGGAACCTGCTCGCTCCCGGAGGCAGCGTGCAGAGCGTCGGCTGGACATCCGGGGAGCCAGCGGTCTTTCCGCCGTATGCGACCGTCGGCCCGGCTAAATCGCTGACCTCTTTCGTCATCGAGGGCGACACCGGCGCGGACCTGGCCGTTCTCACCGAGCTGGCCGCCGAGGGGGCCGTCACCGTCGAGATTGGCTGGCAAGGATCCTGGGACCGCTTCAATGAGGCAGCCGAGGCGCTTCGCGGACGTCGGATCCCCGGAAAAGCGGTCCTGGAGGTGGCACCCGGTGAGCTGCACGCCCCGATACCTTCTCCGCAGGACTAGGTCTGGCCGGACGATCACGTGTGAAGCCAGATGACCAGGGCTGCTGTGGTGGCAGTGCCAAAGAAGAGGCACCCGCGTTTGTCATAGCGAGTGGCAACGGCCCGGGACTGCTTCAGTCGATTGATCGTCCGCTCAAGGAGCAAGCCGTAGTGCCCACATAGATGTGCCCGAGGCGGGGAACAGGCCTGTCGTAGGGGTTGATGGCCTGCTCAACACCGCCGCTCTTGTTCGGCAGTTGCGTGAGCGACTGGCTGATGACGAAGAGGGCGGTGAGGGTCAGTGGACGGAGATGTCGTCGCTGAGCTCCCCAGATTCCGCAGTGGGGAGCCGTTCCGGAACTGAACCGCCAGTTGGTGGTGCGGTTGCTGGCAGTGCTGGCCGCACGGATGGTGATCGCGGCGGACCCGGTCGGGCAGGACGGGGGTGACCTCGGTGAACAGGACGGCTGCAGCGCCGTGGGATCGGATTGAGGGCAAGATCCAGCCGTGGCATCGCGACCGGCTCGCGGTGGTCTATGTCCGTCAGTCGACTCCCCAGCAGGTACTCGATCATGCCGAGTCCACCCGGCTGCAGTACGGACTCACGCAACGGGCAGTCGACTTGGGCTGGACTGCGTCCCGGGTCCTGGTGATCGACGAGGACCTGGGACACTCCGCGTCCGGCGTCGTGGAGCGGGCTGGCTTCCAGCGTCTGGTCTCCGAGATCGGCCTGGACCATGTGGGCCTGGTGTTGGGCATGGAAATGTCGCGTCTGGCCCCGCAGCGGCCGCGAATGGCATCAACTGCTGGAGCTGTGCGCGCTGTCGGGTGCTCTGCTGGCAGACCCCGACGGCGTCTATGACCCCGCCGAGCACAACGACCGGATGCTGCTGGGACTGAAGGGCACGATCAGCGAGGCGGAACTGCATCTGATCAAGCAGCGGATGTGGAACGGACGGATCGGTAAGGCCCGCCGCGGCGAACTGGCCGTGCCCCTGCCCGTGGGCTATCTGCGCCGCCCGGACGGTCAGGTCGTGCGTGATCCGGACCAGCAGGTGCAGGCCGTGGTCCATCTGGTCTTCGACCTGTTCGACGAACTCGCCACGATCAACGCGGTGTTGCGGTTCCTGGTCGACCACGGCATCCAGATAGGCATCCGGGTGCGGGAGGGCCCCGAACGCGGGACGCTGGCCTGGAGGCCTCCCAGCCGAATAGTGATCCAAAACATGCTCCGCCACCCCGCCTATGCCGGGGTCTATGTCTATGGCCGCAGCCGTACCGATCCCCGCCGGCGTCTGGCGGGTCGCCCTTTCACCGGGCGCGTCCGCAAGCCGCCCGAGGACTGGCTGGTCTATCTGCCCGACGTCCTGCCCGCCTATATCAGCGCCGAATGTCGGCGTACACGCGAACGTGGCCCTGGCAAGATTTCCGTGAAACGGGGCTGTGCAACCGTGCGCCGGTGACGCTCCGTCACAGGTAGCGGCGTCGGAGGTGCGCCATGAGGACAACGCGGTGGCGCAGGAGCGGAACACCGGCGCGGCCAGCCATGATCCTCTTCTGGAGCTTCAGATCCGTGATGCGGCCTTCGTTGACGCCGGAGTTGAACGGGGTGGTGATCCCCTGCACGACTGCTGGCTGGTCTTCGCAAATGGCGTTGGCCAGGCTCGCCAAGGCAGGCAGGCCAGAGTCCGCGAGTTGGTCGAGCCAGTCCGGCAGCGGGGCGGCGTCGCGGGCATCGAGCATGGCCGCGAACTGCCTTACCAGAGTGTGGGTTTGGTCGAGCTCCGGGCAGTGTTCGAGCAGTCGATGGAGTGCCTCGGTGGCGTGCAGGCCGCGCCGGGGCGGTGTGGTGGTGATCCACCGGGCGACCTGGCGGGGCGAGGGTGGCCGCTCGCGCGGTGTGTCGATCGGCAGACCGCGACGGAGCGGCGCGATGGCCATCTTGACCCGCTGGTAATGGCCGCGGTAGCCCTTGGCGGCGATCTCCTGGTGCAGCACGGTCGCGGTGTGCTCGCCTTCCTCCCAGCGTTGCCGCAAGTAGTCCAGATACGGGTCGAGGCTCGTGGACCGGCGGGGCGGAGTGCGCCGTACGCACTCCTGCCAGCAGGCAGCGCGTGCGTACTTGGCCACGGTGCGGCGGTTCAAGCCGAGTTCGCGGGCTATCGCGCTGAGACTGCGGGCCGTGCCGGCGTATCCCTGGACGGTCTCGAACAGTCGCTTCGCGTGACGGCGAGCGGGAGTATCGGCCGCCTCGCACGGTTCGTGCGACGGCGGTGGGGCCGGTTCGGGCTCAGGCACTGCCGCGGCCAGGCACCCGCGGTGGGCCGCGGCGATGTCCCAGACCCGCTTCGACAGCCCCTGCCACAGGTGAAAACGGTCGCTGACCTGGACCGCGTCCGGGGCTCCCTCTGTGATGCCCTGTCGGTAGACCAGTGAACCGTCCCGGCACACTACCTCGACGCCGGGATGCGCACGCAGCCAGGACGCCAGCTGCCCGGCATCGCGCCCCGCCCACAACTCGATCGGCAACCGCCTGTCGGCATCCACGAGCAGCGTGCCGTAGACGTCCGCGTACAACGCGAAGTCATCCACGCCCAGCACCCTCGGTGTCGCGGCCGAAGGAAGTCCCATGCGCATCAACTGGAACAGCACACTTGTCCGCGACAACGGCGTCTTCAAGATGCGCAGAAGCCGGGCCCCGCCGCGGCCGGCGAGCAGCACCCCGGCCATCTCGACCAGGTGCTGCAGCAGCGGACTGCGACGCTGATAGCGCACCGTCAGCCCCTCCACCTGCTCGGCAAACGTCCGCCGACCGCAGTCCGCACTGTCACAGAACAACCGCCGCACCATCAGACTGATCAGCACCGGGCGGCCACCGGCAGCGACATCGGCCAGCGTGCGGGAGTACCGGCTGTGCACCCGCGCAGAACCGCGACCACAGTCCGGGCACGCCACCGTCAACTCGCGGGTGCAGGCTGCGATGCGGACCACGCCGCCCGCCACCCACACTCGCTCCACCCGCACCGCATCCAGATGCGGAGACAAGATCTGTACGAGGTCATCACACTCGCTGACAGTGCAGCTACCTGTGACGGAGCGTCACCGGCGCACGGTTGCACAGCCCCGTTTCACGGAAATCTTGCCAGGGCCACTCAAACGAGTACGCAGACACCGAACGGCATGACCGCAACCTTGCCCGGATCGAGGCGAACCGGGCCCGTTCCCAGAGCATGGGTACCCTGCGTGACGGGCCGGCCCTGCTGGTCGGGCTGATCTTCTGCGGGCGGTGCGACACCCGTATGGTCGTGCATTACCAGCGCGGCCAGGGCGGAAAGCTATGGCCGAAGTACGAGTGCAGCCGCGTGAAGGCTGACTACGGCGGTGAGCTGTGCCAGCAGTTGTCCGGGATCTGCGTCGACCGCTATGTGACCGGTCTGCTGCTTGCAGCGATGGCGCCAGCCGCCCTGGAGGTCTCGCTGCAGGCGGCCGAGCAGGCCCAGCACCGGCGCGAAGAGGTGGACCGGATCTGGCAGCAGCGTCTGGAACCAGCGGGCTATGCGGCCGACCGGGCCCGGCGCCAGTACCAGTTGGCCGAGCCCGAAAACCGCCTGGTGGTGAGGGAACTGGAGAAGGAGTGGGAGCATGCGCTGGCCGAACGGCGGCGGCTCGGTGAGGAGTACGACCGCTTCATCGCAGCCCGGCCCCCGCATCCTCACCGTCGCCGAGTGTGACCAGATCCGGGCCCTGGCCGCCGACCTCCCCGCCGTCTGGCAGGCACCCACCACGACCGATGCGGACCGAAAACAGCTGACCAGGCACTTGATCGAGAGGGTCACCGTCACCGTCGTCGGGGACAGCGAGCGCGTCACCGTCCAGGTCACCTGGGCCGGCGGACACCGCACCACCGGCGAACTCGTCCGCCGGTCGCCCGCTTGGACCAGCTCAGCTACTTCCCCCGCCTGGCCGCGCGGGCCCGCGAACTCGCCGAGGCCGGCCACTCAGCCCCGGCCATCGCGAAAATCCTCAACTCCGAGGGCTTCCGCCCGCCCAAACGCCGCGAACACTTCGGCACCCAGGGCGTCCGCACGCTGCTGCAGGAACTGGGCTGCGTCAGCCAGCAGGAACAAGCCCTCCGGCGGGGAGCCGCACCACTCGGCCGCCGCGAGTGGTGGCTGACCGACCTCGCCCGCGAGCTCGGCATGCCCCGGGTGACGCTCTTCGGATGGATCAAACGCGACTGGGTCACTGCCCACCAGCTCACCGACCAGCGCCGGTCCTGGACCATCCACGCCGACCCCGCAGAAGTCGAGCGACTCCGCCAGCTCCACCAGCAGTCCGGTGGCCACCGACCACGACAAGCCTGGCTCGACCACCAGCAGGCGACGATAATCCGGAACGAGGAAGGAAACCACGGCGATGACGTCGAACCGCATGTATGACAGCACTGCGGCTTGCTCATCTCGACAGTGTTGCGCTTCTCGTACCGCTCGTCGTCGAAGCCGGGTGGCAGTCCACCGCGTGCCCCTTGCCCAGTCGGGCGGCCCGGCTGTCGGTCTATTCGGGCCTTCCCCCGAACCACGACCGACGCCACCGACCGTGAGGCGTGTGATTCACGTGCCGGGTTCAACCTGCGGCGGAGTCCTGGGCAGCGGCGCGGGCCTGCGTAATGGCGAGGCGGTAGGAGTCGGTGCCGGTCTGGATCAGGTTGCCGCCGAAGGTCAGCCGGTCGACGATGGCCGCGCAGAGCCTCGGGTCGGTGAAGGTCTTGGTTCGAGGCGATGGCGACGCTGTTCTTCTCCTCTCGTTCCGTCAGAACCTGGAACAGCAGCTCAGCGCCCCTGCGGTCCAGCTCCATGTAGCCCAGCTCATCGATGCACAAAAGATCGACTCGGCCGTAGCGGGCGATGGTCTTGGTCAGCACCTTCTCGTCCGCGGCCTCGACCAGTTCGTTGACGAGTTTGGTCGCGAGCGTGTACTTGACCCGGTAGCTGGCCATCGCGGCCTCGGTGCCCAGCGCGATCAGCAGGTGCGACTTGCCGGTGCCCGAGTCGCCGATCAGGCAGAGCGGCAGGCCCTTCTTGACCCAGTCGCAGGTCGCCAGGGTGTGGATGACCGCCGGGTCAACGTTGGGGTTCGCGTCGAAGTCGAACGCGCGAAGGGACTTCTCCCGGGGGAAGGCGGCGGCTTTGATCCGACGTTCCGAGCGGCGGCGGGCCCTGTCGTCGCACTCGGCCATCAGCAGTTCTGCGAGGAATCCGCGATACGACATCTGGTCACGGGCCGCGGCCTCGGCCAGGTCGGGGAACTGGGCCCGAATGGTGGGCAGCCGGAGCATCCGGCATGCCTGGTCGACCGCGGCATCGGCGGCCTGTTCGGTCAGCCCGCGGTGGCGTTTGACGGTCACGGCAACTCTCCCTCTGCAGTGAAACGGCCGGCCGACCGCCTCGGTCGCAGCAATTGGTCGTAGGCCGCGACCGACGGCAGCGGCCGGGTGTCCGGCGGCAGGTGGGTCAGGCGACGCTCGGTCAGGAACGTCACCGCCGCCCGGCCGGGCTCCGGCTCGGCCGCGGGGGCTGGTGCGTCGTCGGCTTCGGCCGCCTTGCGGGCCTCCAGCACGACGGCATCCGAGGTCAGCGCCCCGGCCCGCAGCGCGGCAGCGAGCCCGGCCACCAGGTGCTCGTGATGAAGGTCCCGGCCCAGCAGCAGGACCTCGATCAGGGCCCGGGTGCCGTCACGGTCGCCGTGGGCCTTACAGGCCGCCGCCCACCACGCGTCGTGGACGGGGGTGAACTTGCCTGCCGAACGGGCCTGTTCCAGCGCGGTCGCGCCGGGAAACGCACCGGGCTTGCGGACCAGCGCCTCCAGGTAGTGGTCCAGCTCCAGCCTGACCTGGCCCTTGGCGATCAGCCGTTCATGCCGGGCGACCTCCGTGCGCCCGTCGTAGACCACGATCTCGGAGGCGTGCAGCATCACCCTCACGGTGCGGCCGATCAGCCTCACCGGAACCGAGTAACGGTTCGTGCGGACGCTGACCTGCGCGTATCGGTCCACCCGCAGGCTGAACAGCCGTCCCGTCTCGAACGGCTCGTTGGGCAAAGGCTGCAGTAGCGGCCGCTCGGCAGCGAAGTACTCGCCGATCGTTCGAGGCCGAGAGCGGATGCGGCGTTCGCTGTCCTCATCGTCCCACCGCTCGACCATCGCGTTCAGTTCGGCCAGCGAGCCGACTTCCGGGACGGGGACCAGGTGGTTTCTCCTGAACCAGCCGATCTGGCCCTCCACTCCGCCCTTTTCGTGGGCGCCTTCAAGTCCGGGACGGCAGTACAGACTTTCGATGCCGTAGTGCGAACGGAACGCGGTCCACCGCTCGTTCTCCACCCTCGCCCTGGACAAGCCCAGAACGCGGGCGACTGCGGCCCGCAGGTTGTCGTAACGGACCTTGCCGGTCGGCACCCCTCTAATATGCGGGTCTCGATGTCAACCCCGAGGGGACCATGCCGCGGCCTGGAGAGTCGATCGATCAGCAGGATTCGAAGCTTGGGGTGGCAGGGCGGATGTTGCCGTCTTCGTCCATGAACTCGAGTCGTTTCATAAACGCCACGATGAAGTCGGCGAACGGGCCGTCGAAGGTCTCGCATCCCTCCTCGTGGGCCATGGTGACGATCTTCCAACGGTCCGGATCCGGGTGGCAGGGCAAGAAGAAGTGCTCGTCGCCGCCGTAGTCGTAGCCCCAGGAGATCAGGCCGCCGGGCTCGGGGTGGAACGGGTGCGGGAAGTCGTCCGGTCCACGCTCGCGCCGTGCGGCGAATCTCTCGTGGATGCTGCGCATGCGCTCCAGCAGCGGACTGGACCCCCGAGGATGGAAGACCACGAGTTCCTCGGAAATCACCCCGCCGCCATAGGTGTCCAGGAAAGCCTTGAAGTCGCTGGGAAGCGGCGAGCCAATGTAGTTCTCAACCTCGGCCCAATCCTCTGGCGAGGGCTGACGTGGTGCCGGTGCGCCGAGCAGCTGCTGCAACTCATCATGTCCTGCCATGCGCCTCACCTGCTTGATCGCCGTCATTGGACGTGGCAAACCTAGCTGGCTCGACCGGGCGGTTGGACGGAGGGGTAGCTATCGGTGGCCGCCTGGAAGAAGGCATCAGCCAGCCTGCTCCTCAAGTCGGCTAAGGAGCCCGTCGAAGATCTGCTCGCGAGCAACCTGTCCCTTGGCCGCCGCGTCGTCTCGCTGGCGTTCGAGGGTGGGCCGGAACTCGATCGTGGTGACGAAGAACGTGCAGGACTCGCAGATCGATTCAAAGTGGCAGTCCATCTCGACGGGGCGAGCGCAGTAGCCGTTGCCGAGCATCCGCCGGTGCATCTCCCGCCGAAGCTTGGCCATCTCCGTGCCCTCGGCATCGGCCGGCAGCTGGCGCGGGGCGTCGTAGAGTGCCTCGACCCTCTCCGAGACAGCGAAGTACTCGTCGGCGACGGTCCGGTCGGCGATCCGCGCGTAAACACGGGTCATGGACAGCGACCGGTGTCCAAGAAGTGCGGCGATGGCTTCCAGGGACATGCCCCGGTTGATCGCCTGGGTGGCCAGAGTATGTCTGAGCTGGTGTGGAGTGACCCGGCCGAGTCCCGCCTGCTGGGCGGCCTTGCGGACCGCGGCCTCAATGCGGGAGGCGTTGACAGGGCGGCCGTGGTCGGTGAACAACAGGTTTGAGCGCAGGCCCTCGGGCCGGTGCAGCAGCCAGTCGTCCAGCAGCGTCTTGAGCTGCGGGTGCAGGGGGACGTAGCGGTCGGTGTGCATCTTGCCGACCGGGACGCGGAGCCAGTAGGCGGATCCGATCTGCACGACCGCGTCGATGGTGAGGCCGAGCATCTCGCTGCGGCGCATCCCGGTGCGGGCGAGGATCTCGATGGCCAGCCGGGCGAACGGATCGGGGTCCTTGCGGGCGGCTGCCAGCAGTTTGGCGGCCGCGGCGTCGTCCAAGAACCGGGGCAGTGGTTCGTCCGCGATCGGGAAGTCGCTGTCGAAGATCAGCTGGCGGGGCGGCCGGTCGGCGGCATCCCACTCATCCAGGCGGCGGAAGAAGCCGCGGAGTTTGCTGAGGCGGTCGCGGACGGTGTGCCGGTGCAGCGGTCCTCCGCGGGCGGCCGGCCGCTCCAGCAGCCACTGCCGGTAGCGTTCGACGTGCCTCCGCTTGAGTGCGGCGACGCAGGTGACGTCCGTGTCTTCGGCGGCGACCAGGAGGGCGAACTCCCGCAGCGTCAGCTCGGCGTTCTTCACGGTGCCCGGCCGCATTGTTCCGGCTATATGCCGCAGGTAGTGCTGCATCGTGTCCGCCATTCCGGCCGGGACCCGGGACCACTCCCGGGCCCGCATGTCGGCCCGGTCCGGGCGAGCGACGACGCGGGAGCTGGTCAGTCAACTCGCAGTGGAAGAGCGTCGCTTCCAGGTTGAACAGGGCGGTCGACAGGGCCTTGACCCCACGGTTGGGGATGCGGCGGGCAGCCTCCAGCAGCAGGCGGCGTCCCTCGTCCCAGTCGGTCTGCTGCAGCTCGTGTGGCTGCGTGCCGAACAGGGCCACGAAGTGGCCCAGCAGGTTGAACTGGGTCATGGCCATCGCGTCGCGAAAACCGAGGAACCGGGCCGTCTCCATGAACCTCAGGTGCAGTTCCGGCTCCGTGCGAGCAAGTACGATGCCCAGTCGTGGGCGTCGGGCGACCAGGTAGTCCGCCCCGGGTTGCAGACGTCCGGTGACCGAGAGCCAGCTGATGAATCGGTGGGTCTCGTGGTTGAAGGCAAGCTGGCGTTCCAGCGGCAGGCCGCAGAAGTCGCTCAGGTCGGGCACCGCGGCGAGCAGAGCGCGGGCTCCCCAGCGAACCTTGTGATCGATGTTCATGCCCTGCGCGGCCCGGTGAGCGAGGTAGAACTCGACCAGGTCCGGGCGCACGATCGGCAGGGCCGCGGCGCGGGCCCGGCGCATCAGGACTCCGTCCGATCGGCGTCGGTGGCGGCACTCGCCTGCAGGTACTGCTCGACGAGCCAGCTGTTCGCCAGGTGTATGTAGATCCGAGTTGATTCGATGGAGCGGTGTCCAGCCTGGGCCTGTACCGCCTCCAGTGCCATGCCCGCCTCCCGCAGCCGGGTCAGGCAGGTATGGCGGAGCTGATGACAGGTCAGCCTCGGTAGTCCGGTTCGCTTCCGGACGCCGTCAAGAATCTCGTCCAGACCATCGGCGGAGAACGGTCGGCCGCGGGTGGGCCCGCGCAGCACCACGAACAGCCGATCGTGGTCGACGGGTGGACGCTCGCGGTCCAGATAGCCGCCGACCGCGCTGAAGAACTGAGCGGAGACGGGTATCAAGCGCTGGTGGCCGCCCTTGCCCTCGCTGATGAAGACCCGACGCTCACCCGGTGACAGGTCACCCAGCCGCAAGCCGAGGACCTCGCAGCGGCGAAGCCCGCCGAGCAGCATCGCGAGGACCATGGCCCTATCCCGCGCGGTGTTCACTGCACCGAGCACCGCTTCGACCTCAGTCGGTCCGTGGACGCGCGGGAGGGTTCGGGGCGTGCGCAGGAGCGGTGCCCCCCGGTTGCCGCTGCGGCGGCGGTTGGCCAGCCCCGTCGGCACCGGGTTGCGATCAATGGCCAGGTCGTCGCGGGTCATGAGGTAACCGAACAGCCCGGAGATGCTGGCGAGGCGGCGCTTGATGGTCCGAGCCGAGAGTCCTGCCTCACCGTCTTCGAGCCGGACGACCTTCGCTCCCCGCCGCGGCTTCTTCTGCGCGGTGATGAACGCGAAGACGTCCGCGGTGACGACGTCGGCCGGCTCCTTGGGTACCACCGAGAAAAAGACCTTCAGGTCGTAGGCGGTGGCCAGCAGGGTGTTCGGCCGGCAGCGTGCCGCCACGAACTCCAGGCAGTCGTCGACCAGGGCGTGCCCGAGTGATGCCGTGGGGTTTCCCGCGGCATCGACGCGTCGTACCAACTGCGGCTGCCAGGCCATCCGAGCTCCTCGACGGGAGCGACCATCCTGACCGGGAACACGAGATCGCGGAAGAGTTGTCACCCACATAACCGCCCAGCACGCTGAGAGCGTGGACGTGGCCCTCGAAGAACGCCTCCTGCCCGCAGGACGCGAAGATGCGGTGCACGGCCTTGCCGGAGTAGGACATACGCATCGCGAACAGGTAGACCTTGACCTGCTCGCCGGCCAGACGGATCGTCACGTCCCCGAAGTCGACCTCCGCTTCGGCCCCCGGCATGTGGGTCTGCGGGATGAACGCGTTCAACGGCCCCCGGCCCGCCTCGATCCGTATCTGAGGGCGGCGGTCGGCGACGTAAGCCCGCACCATGGGATAGGTCACCTCCACCGCACCGTGCTCGTCGACCAGGCGGTCGAAGATCCGCTTGACGGTGTGCCGCTGCTTGCGCGGAGCATCCAGATCCGCCCGCAGCATCTGGTCGATGACCGGCTTGAACGCATCCAGCCGCGTCTTGCGGGGCGGCAACGGCTTGCGAGGCTCGGGCCAGACCGAAGCCATGGCTGCCCTCACCGTCCGGAAGCCGACCCCGTACTTGCGCTGCAAGGCCCGGTTCGAAACCCCCGCCCGGGCATCACGGCGGATCGCCGCGTACAGATCGACCTTGGACTTCGGTGGCACCGGCGCCACCTCCCTCACCGCGGAGAGCACTCCGATCCTCCCACCACAAGCACCCAAGTGGTGTCAAAACTCGGCGATATCACTCTCCACCGACACCGGGCGCTGTCACTCCCGATCGACAACCGGTGTCAGGACTCACTGATAGAGCCAACTTGCGGAGGGATGGGCACGGGAACCGTCACGGCGGGTGGGCGTTTCGGAGTGGGGACCTGCGGTGTGGGAGTGCCGGTTGCACGCGAGGCTCAGGCGGCAACACCGCCGTGCGTGGACCGGGCGGGAGGGTGGAGGCAGGAGGCGCGGATCGACTACGGCACCCGGTCCGCGCCAGACGGACGTAGCGTCACGTCAAGGGCCCTTGCTGGGCTCAGCAACTCTTCCGCGACGACGGGCGGCACGGCCAAGGTGACGATGCTTCCGGCCCAGTCGGCGGTGGTCTTGTAGGCGGCGATCACGGCCAGCTCCCACACCGACAGTGTTTCCACCATGGGGAACCCGGCTGCGTCGGGCCCGAAGGGAGGAAGCCGCACACTGACCTCTACGTTCGCCGCGTGGTGCCCGGCGGCGGCCGAACCGGGAGGCCGCACACGGGAGTTCTTGTCGTAGCAGGTGTAGTCCGGGCTGGCACTGTGGTCACAGTCCTGCCGCTGCCGCTACACCTGCCAGGCCTGCGCCAGGTGCGCGGTGGGCCTCTCGCGCCGCTGCAGCGTGACGGCAGCCTGCTCGATCGTGGCCTTGTCGATGAGAGCCCGTTGTTCCTCACACCGGAGTTCGGCGCAGGCTGCGGTCCGCGCCAGGACCGGACGTGCCCAGTTGTGCAGCCAGGGGTGCGCCAGCAAGCCGTCGGTGGTCGCCGCCAGCTCGAACTGCAGATAGCGCCAGTGATCCCAGTTGAAGTTGGGCCCGAGGAAGTCCGGCACGTAGTTCGGCTCCTGGCGGTTTCCTGCTTCTTCGTCCTCTTCTTCAAGGCCCTCGCAGAGACTCACGAGGTCGGCGGCGGCATCCGCCAGGCCTGCGTCCGCAGGTGCAGACTCCACCCGGCAACATCCGCACATCCGTGCAGCGAAGAACGCACCGAACCGGACACGATACGTCTCCCCGGGACTGACCGTCGCCGAGGCACGGCATGCAGGATCGCTGTGCACAAAGCTGTCGTCGGCCCACGTGACCGCGTCCATCGGCTGACCGTAGAACCGGCCAACCGGCATGCCATGACGACCCATCAAGCCGACCGGGAGCAACTCCACTGACTCAGCCTTCACCCGCCTCACAGTAGGCCCGCATGCCATTGCCGGTACGGGAACTACGGCAGCATCCCCCTATCGGGGCAGCCGCCGAGCACACCCTTGACCTGACCAACTAGGGCCAGGCCGCGGCCAAGCTTCTCGCGGAGGCCTGCCATGACGGACGACCTGCCCGAGGCACCGTTGCCGCGCAGCACAACCAGCCGTGTATCCTTGGCGCCCGTCATCACGGCCGTCGCACTGCCACGCGGTTGCACACTCAGCGCGCGACCTCGGCAACGGCGTCCCGGATCAGTACAGGGACTTGTACGATCGCCAGCTCCAGGAGCCGTTCGATGGGCACCGCGTGCGGGCTGCTGTCCACATTGATGTGCGCAGCCCATCGTGCGGGCTCGTAGCGGGCCAGCATGGACAGCGTGTAGAGGACCGCCCACCAGGCCATGAGCGGGTGCAGCTCCCGGGCCATCGGGGCGATGACGGGGAAGAAGAAGCGCAGCCCGCCGTGACCATGTGTCATCGCACGCAGGTGCTGCCTCCGCTCCGCTTCGGTCGCTGATCCCTGCGGCATGAGCCAGTTGACCTGCAGGGCGCCTCCGCCTTCCGCGTAGCGGGTGAAGTCCGGCAGAGCATCCGGTCCCAGGGTGAGCGCCCGTGTGGTTACGTAACTCTCATGCTGATCAAGGCCCGGGTATGAGGCCATGAACTCTGCGAGCGCCACGCGAGTGCCGGCGTCGATGACCCGGTCGGGGATGTCGGACACGGGGACGCTGAGCAGTGGATGGTCGTGCTGGCCCACGTGGTGTTCGGAGACCTCCAGCGGGGTGAGCCGTTCCCTCTCCGTGAGGGGATAGTCGAGGTTCACGGGCAGCAGGTCCCACACGTCCTCCAAGCGCACCGGGGCCAACTGCCAGACGGGCGAGGCCAACACCTGACTCACTCGAGTGAAGCTGCCCTGGGAATCGGGCGGGTCCGTGCGGATCTCGATGTCGGGGAAAGCCCGGTCGAATCCGGTGGCCTTGATGCCGTGGGCTTCCAGGCGCCAGTCCTCGCCCTTGAGGGACCAGGCCGCCGCCGCGACGGCGCGACCGGCCTGGCTCAAGCCGTAGAAGACCTGCAAGGGGCGTGTCGCTGGACCGACAGCGGCGGCTGCCTTGAACATCTGCCCTGCCTGTTCGAGCGCGGTGGCATAGGTCTTGCGGCGGGCCCCGCTGCTCGCTCTACCGGGCGGCTCGGAACGACTGGCCCGCAGCCATTCCCACGCCCGATCTGTCAACACGTTGATGTGCATGGCCGGGGACGCTACCGGGCCAGCGGCACCCTGCGGTACTGGATTGGGATCGGCCCAAGCGCCCAGGACCGCCGCAGAGCAGGGGCGCCCGGCACCGGGCCATCATCGCCTGTCAGGGCTCCCGGCCGCCCTGTAGCACCAAGTTGAGACCAGCCCGAAGAGCGGGTGAGCCGTGGACACGCTCCTGCCCCTGGTCTCCTCCGACACAAGCCCGCGGTACTGGTACTGCACCTTCGGCTGTCTGGCAGGGCCACTGTCCAAACACATAAGAGTTCTCAAGGACATCTGGGAATCTCAGACAGATCGAGGTACCGCAGCTCACGTACCCAACAGCCCATAGCCAGAGCCGCACGTACCGTCACACTTGCAGGCGAACAGCCTGCACCACAAAAGCAAGATCAATCTCATACACCGACAGGGATCTGAGTCAGCCAGAGAGCAGCAGCCCTCCTCCGCCTGGGGCAACGCGAGAACCCACACCGCAGCCCCGTACTACCGGCGCTGGCCCTAGTCGTTCACGCGCCGGGCATAGTACGCAGCCTCGATGCCCTCGACATGCGGTGATAGGCGCGAGCGTATATGTCGGTGGGGGGGCCCCCGGGGGGGGGGGGGCGCCCCCCGAAAGGGGGTGGGG